>CALDSL010000352.1 GCA_937920255.1 uncultured Anaerolineaceae bacterium
CTGCAACTGCCCACGCCGCTGCTCGACCTGGCCGACCGCTACCGCCTGCCAGAGCGCGTGCTGCGCGAAGTGCTGGCCCTCCCGCGCGAGCAGTGGGACAGCATTCTGCGCGCCAGCATTCAGAACAACCTGACCTCCGAAGAAATCGCCGAGGCCGCCGAGCGCGAGTCCAAAGGCGAACCTGCGCGCCCCAAAGAGCAGCCCCGCTATGAGCCCGCGCGCGTCGCCGCCGGTGCCCTGCGCCGTTTCGCTCACACCCTGGCCGAGCTGGACGAATTCGGCCAGGCACAGGCCCTGGACGAGATCGCCGACATCTTCGTCGCCAGCGGCCAGGCCGAGGGCATCATGAACATGCTCAGCGAGCTCTCGGTGCTGGTTAACGCGCGGCTGTCGAGGAAGTAAATTCGTAACCGTGGTTACAGATTCAGGCGCGCTGTTTGCAAAGGTAGCGCGCTTTTTGTTTGTGTCAAGAAAAAGCATCACGAATGACACGAATGAGACGAATAAACCGAATAGAAACTATAAAAGCCAGTCGCGCTTTGCGGGCACAGCCGTGTGGACCATGCTAAACGATAAGAAAGTACCCTGAGCCCCGTCGAAGGGCACAGCCCTGTGGGTACGGCACAGCCAGCAAACCGAGGTATCAAACAAGATACGTTCATCATTCCCGAAGGACATTGCCTCACGCGCAGCGCACTCCCTGCGGGGAAGGAACATCATTCCGTACCGTCCCGGTGTTCCTACCCCGCAGGGGGTGCGCGCCGCGTGAAGGAATGACACGAACGACCCAATAAGCATCATCTTTTTTTATTGTAGGTTCTATTCGTATCATTCGCCTCATTCGTCCCATTCGTGATGCTTTTCTCCCGACAATATAAATTCCCATCTCCCATCCCCTAGACTCGTCCACGCCTTTCCAGACAATCCAAGGGGCGACCCTGTGATTCTCTCAGGGTCGCCCCTAAGGGTCGCCCCTTGACTTTTCCAGCGTCGCCCCTATAATATTCGTAGGGGCGACCCTTATTTTTCAATGATCTCATTTTCTCGTAAGCGGAGCACGCGCGCATGAAGGCTATCGCATTCGCCAATCAAAAGGGTGGGGTGGGCAAAACCACAACCGCGGTGACACTCGCCGATGGCCTGGCGCGTCTTGGCCGCCGCACCCTTCTGGTCGATCTTGACCCCCAGGGCCATGTCGCCTTCTCGCTCGGCTTGGATAAAGCTCCCGGCCTGTACCGCGCCGTCTGCCTGGAAGAGCCGCTGCCCGACTGCGTGATCACCGCCCGGCCAAACCTGGATATCCTCGCCAGCGACAAGCGCACCGAAACCGTCAAGCGCCAGATCACACTGGCCGACTTCCGCGAAGGCATCCTCGCCGGCGTGCTCTCCGGATCGCCCTACGACGTGGTGCTCTTCGACCTTGCTCCCTCACTGGACGTGCTCCACATCAACGGCCTGATGGCCTCCGACTGGGTTGTGATTCCCACCCGCCTCGACGCCATGGCCGTCGACGGTGTCAAGGAGATCCTGCGCACCATGGGCGAGGTGGGCCAGCGCGGGCACCCGTTCCAGGGCTACTCCATCCTGCCCACCTTCTTTGACCGCACCACCCGCGAGACCCTGGTGCAGCTCAAGGAGATCACGCGCGCCTTCGGCCGCCAGGTTTGGCCGCCCATCCCGCAGGACACCCGCGCCCGCGAAGCCGCCGCCTTCGGCAAAACCCTGCACGAATACGCGCCTGGGTGCTCTGCCCTGCGCGGCTACCTCGACGGCCGCGTCCGCCTGGGCGGCTACAACCAGGCCCTCGACCGTTTACTGGAGGTGATCGATGCCTGACCCCAAATTCCAACGCCGCACCGTACTCGACCCTGCCGTGGCCGACCTGCTGGCCGGCATGGAGCAGCGCCAGTCGGATGCCGCGCTGCCGCGCCGCCAGCGCGAGAAGAAAGCCCGCGAGCGCGCCAAGATCCAGGCCCGCCGCGATCAGCGCGCCACCTACGATCTCCCGCCCGGAATCCGCGAGAAGATCAAAGACCTGTCCGAAGAGCAGCGCGTCCCCGCCAGCCAGATCGTCACCCTCGCCCTAGGGCGCTTCCTCCAGGACCTCGAGCAGGGCAGGGTGGATCTCAACGACTTCAAAAAGCCCTCGCGCAGCCCGCGCTATGACTGGAACCTCGATCTCCCCGCTGACCTCGTTCCACCCCCTCCAAAGCGCAAACGCCCCTCCCAGCGAAAAAACGAATGACCAAACCGGAAAGAGCGTTAACACGAATAGGAACGAATAAAACCGGA
>CALDSL010000353.1 GCA_937920255.1 uncultured Anaerolineaceae bacterium
TGAAGGATATTCGCCCCGAGGCGCTGGTGCAGGCGGTGCGCGAGGCGCACCAGGGGAAGACCCAACTACACCCCGACATCGCCAAGAAGTTGATGGACCTGCTCTCGAGCAGCCAGCCGCCCGCGAAAGATGGACCTGGGTAGGTACTGGAAACCGCCGGCCAAAATCGCTATAATAATTGCATTCCCGCCATGACAGGCAAATATTCTGGAGCAGAGGTGATCTGTAATGGGTGAAAAAGGCAGCAAGAAAGACAAGGATAAGGCCAACAAGCAGAAGCAGCAGAAGATCCAAAAGCAGAAGGAAGAAAAGACTTCCAAGCTGCCCACCAGCAAGAAACCCTGATCTGTGTAGGAATAAATCATCCTGCGGGTGAAAAACGCCGTCCCCGCTTATTTTCCGCCGCATTCGATGAGCGCTGCCGGCGTTCTATTTTTGCGCCTGATGATCAACGCCGGTGCCGCTGTGCGTGGCAAAGCAAAATCCGGTCGCGCTATACGGGCCACGCAAAAAGATTTCACCGCGCACCTTCGCGGTGCGCTTTTGTGCGAGTTGTCAAATAATAATTTTTGTTGGGGCGAGTACCAAACAAGGAACCGGCATGGATATTATCATTCGCGGCGTCCGGGCGGAAGACCGGGCGCAGATCCTGGAAGTTGAGCGCAAATCGACGCCTGGGCTGGTGTACCTTCCGCGCGTTTTTGAACAATTCCTGAACGACGCCGAGGGTGAATTTCTGGCAGGCGAAGTGGATGGGACGCTGGCCGGCTGCGCCAAGTTCACGCGGCTGCCGGATGGCTCTGCCTGGCTGGAGACCCTGCGGGTGATCCCCGAACGGCAGGGGCTGGGAGTCGGCAAGCAGTTCTACCAGCGTTTTTTCGAGATCGCCCGTTCCCGGCACATCACCACCATGCGCATGTACACTGGCGTTACCAACCACACCAGCAAAGGACTGGCGGAACGGTTTGGGTTTCGCGTGGCCGGAACCTACCGCGGGCAAAAATACGCGCTTTCCACCGCCAGCATCCCCACCGCGCCGCCCGCATTCCAGCCGGCGCGCGACCCTGACCTGGCCGTCGATCTGCTGCTGGCGCAGCGCGAAGCATGGGCCGGCTTTGTGGTGATGAACCGCACCTTTTACGCCGTCACGCCGGCGTTGGGCCGCTATCTGGCGCGGCACGCGCTGCTATACCATGACCCCGGCAGCGGGAGCATGGTGGTTCTTGGCGCGCGGTTTATGCCATGGCAGGCGCTGCATATTGCCGCGCTGGCCGGCGATGTGGACGCGTGCCTGGCGTTTGCCGCGCAGCAGGCGGCGCAAACCGGAGCCGCGAGCCTCAGCTGTTTATCGCCGGTAACGGCCGGGCAGGTGCAATCCGCGCTGCAGGCGCGCGGTTTTGCGTTCGAGCCGTCCGATTTTATCGTGATGCAGGTGGATATGCCCTGACGGCATCCGGCTTACAGCCGATACAGCCCATACAGTTCAAACAGGAAGCGGTCGATTTCGTCTTCGGTATTGAAGAAGTTGGGGCTGACGCGGATGTTCCCATCGCGCAGCGCGGTGAGGATGCCCTTCGCTGCCAGCGCCTGGTGCATGTTTTTGTTGGCTTCTTGTGTGCCCAGGGTAAATGAGATGATGGCTGAGCGCTCGCTCAGATGTGCATACGGCGAGATGATTTCGATTTGCCACGCGTTCAGCCCGGCGATGATCCGGCCGGTGAGTTGCATCACGCGAATGTAGATGTTTTCGATGCCCACCTCCTGCAGCAGCTCCAGCCCGGCGGTCCAGGCGTGGAACAGCGGGTAGGCGATCGAGCCGGTCTCGTAGCGGCGCGCATCGTTGAAGTAGCGCAGCTCGCGCGTGTCATCTTCGGCGGCAAACATACCCGGCAGCACCGGGCGGATGATCTTCTGCGCGCGGCGGTTGAGGTATAGGAAACCCGTGCCGGGCATCCCCAGCAGCCATTTGAAACCGGCGCAGGCCAGGATGTCGATGCCGCTGCGCTTCACATCGATCGGGAAAACGCCCGCGCCCTGGATGCCATCCACCAGAAACAGCGCGCCGCGGTCGTGCGCGATGCGGCTGAGTGCGTCCAGATCGACGCGGAAGCCGGTATCGAAGCGCGCCGCGGCCGCCGCCAGGATGCGCGTGCGCCCGTCGATCAGCGCGGCGATCTTTTGCGGGTCCACGCGCTGGTCGGGGCCCACCGGCGCGAGGCGCACCTCCACGCCGCGCTCGCGCAGCGCCAGCCACGGGAAGGTGTTGTTCCAGTGCTCGCCGGCCGGCACCACCAGGTTATCGCCCGGCTGCCAAGGGTAGCCCGCGGCGACGATGCCCACCCCGACCCCGGTGCTGGTGACCAGAGCGTAGTCTTCAGGCGCGCCGCCGAACAGGCCGCACAGCGCTGACCGCACAGCGCGGCGCGAGACGGGTTTGCGGTGCGGAGCATCGGCGGCCAGCGCCAGGTACTCCTCCAACCGCTCCCGGACGCGGATATTCAACGGGCTTTCGGCGGCGTTGTTCAGATAAATCACCCTGCTGGTCACGGGGAAAAGCGCGCGCGCTGCGGAGAGATCCATGCGTACCATCCTTGGCGAAGTGATCGGTATCGGAGCAATATCTATCATGATAGCATGAAGCCAGGTTTTCACCCGCGGTTGACTTGATCGCCGCGCGTGTTTATCATTGGAGGGAACGCGGTAACAACAATCTACCCTATTGGAGAAAGCGGGTTTCAATGTTCTCTGCAACGGACAATTGGCTGGCAACCTACCCGGAGGCGCACGCCGGCATCCTGGCGATGCAGGTGGTGGAAAACCCCTCCGGCCATCCCGAATTGGAACGCGCGCGGGGTGAAACCCAGCAAGAACTGCGCGCGCGCTTTGCCGGGCAGGAGGCCAGCGCGCTGGACGGCTACGGCCCAATTCCGGCCTACAGCGCCTATTACCGTACGTTTCGCAAGACCTATCACGTGCTGGGGCAGTTGCGCTCGGTCATTTTCGAGGGCAAGTCCATCCCCAGCGTGGTGGCTTTGGTGGAGGCCATGTTTCTGGCCGAGTTGAAGAACGGGCTGCTCACCGCCGGGCACGATCTGGACATGGTGCGGCTGCCGGCGTGGCTGGATGCCGCCGCGGGCAGCGAGCGCTATACCACCCTCAGCGGCCAGGAGCGCACCCTGAAGGCGGGGGATATGTACATCGCCGATCAGGAAGGGGTGCTGTCCAGCATCATCTACGGGCCGGATCAGCGCACGCGCATCACCCCCGCCACGCGCAACGTGCTCTACACCGTCTACGCCCCGGCCGGGGTGGGAGCGGAGCGGGTGCGCGAGCACCTGGACGAGCTGTGCCGGCTGGTGCAGCTTTTCTCGCCCGCCGCGGCGGTGAGCCTGATGCAGGTGTTTGGCGCGAACGGGTAGGGAGCGGTGCAAGACCATGATCATGGTTTTCCGGAGGTAGAGACGCAAGATTTGGCGTCTCTGCGATGGCCGCGAAAGATGTGAAGTCTTGCGAAGATAGCAACGGTTAAATGGGGTAGAGACGCAAAATCTTGCGTCTCTGCGGTGGCCGTTTGCGGTTGAAACTCTTGGGAAGAAATGAAGGAACCAATACCTCATGAACGATGCGGAAATCCTGGCGATTTTTGATAAAGAAGTGCGGCGCGAATGTGAATGGACGCGCATGCGCCGCGATGTGCTGCCCAACCTGGTGCGTTACACGCTGACCGGGGTGGGGTACGGCGGCGGGCACGTGAGCTGGTCGGATCTGACCGGGGATAGCGCCGATGAGGCCATCCAGAGCCAGATTGAATACTTTGGAAAGCTCGGCGCGGACTTCGAGTGGAAGTATTACAACTACGATAAACCTGAAGACCTGCCGCAGCGGCTGTTGGCGCACGGCTTTACCCCCGGTGAGCCAGAAGCGCTGATGGTGGCGGATATCAACGACCTGCCGGGGTATTATTGGGACATGGACGTTTCAGCCGTCCAGCGCGTGACCACGCCGGAGGGGGTGGATGCGATCGCGCGCATGGAAAGCGAAGTGTGGAACGAAGAGAAGACCGGTTTTACCACCGGGATGAAGTACGACCTGGAGCACAACCCCGAGGAACTGAGCGTGTTCGCGGTGTGGCAGGACGGGCGCATCGTCAGCGCGGCGTGGACGTTCTACCTGCCGGGCACGTCGTTTGCCACCTTTTGGGGTGGGTCGACGCTGGCGGCGTACCGCCGGCGCAGGTATTACACCGCGCTGCTGGCCGTGCGCGCCAGCGAGGCGCGCCAGCGAGGGTACCGCTTTCTGCAGGTGGATGCCAGCCCCAACAGCCGCCCGATTTTGGCAAAGCACGGCTTCCGCTGCCTGGCGTTCTCGACCCCGTACGATTGGGAGGCTGGGTAGGGCGAGGGGTAAGGCGGTGAAAGGAAATGTTGTCTCTACCACGAAGCATCACCCCCCTCCCGCTCCCCCCAAAACGAAATACAGTTTTGGAGGGAGAGAAAGCCGCTGATTCTCCCCCCAAAAGTGGTTTTCCTTATTTGATAACTCGCACAAAAGCGCACTGCGAAGGTGCGAAGTACGCTAAGAAAAACGCGAAGCAAAACGTTTTAAAATTTCTTCGCGTTTCCTTCGCGCTCTTCGCTTCTTCGCGGTGAAATCTTTTTGCGTGGCCCGTAAAGCGCGACCGGCTTTTGGGGGGAGTTAGAGGGGGGGCGTTCCTCGCCTACGATTCACGCAATCGTTGAAACATATCTCTGCCTATAGACCACCATGCAGATCCTCCAATTACTCCCTACCATAAAAACACCAGCGATCTCGCGCCTTGTACAACCTCATTCCGCCGCCTTGCCCATCTTGAATCCTATAATGTAGACTGCTTATCATTAACCGGTTTAGGAGAAAGAATGCGAAAAACCCTGGCATTCCTGGTTCTGCTCGTCGTCACTGCCTGCGCGCCGCAGGCCACCGCCGCCCCTACCGCCGCGCCGGCGGCCACCAGCACGTTCGCCGCGGAGCCTACCGCGGCGCCCACAAATGCTCCCGTGGATGCCCCAACTGAAGCTCCGACCAGCGCGCCGGCGGATGGCTGGCAGACCTACACCAACCCCGACTTCGGTTTCAGCTTCCGCTACCCGGCCGGCTGGTTTGGCCCGGAAGTGTACATCGTCGAAAGTACCCTGCGGGCCGAGATCGGCTCGGATGTGGTTTACCCTTACGGCACCGGGCCGGAAGAGCGCCAGTACTCGCTTACCGATTCGTACTACATCGTGTTCCAGTACACCAAAAACAACAACAACACCTTCTGGCAGGACACCTACCAGGCCTTGGAAACCATGCAGGACGGCGAGACGCGCTCGGACGCGCGCAGCATGCTCATCCGCGTGCGGG
>CALDSL010000354.1 GCA_937920255.1 uncultured Anaerolineaceae bacterium
GAACCCCCACGCCTTGCGGCACATGGCCCTCAACCATGCCTGTCTGCCAGTTCCAGCACCAGCGCGCGAACTTTCATATTATAATCGGGGCCAGTGGGAGCGTCAAGGTTTGGCCTGTGTTCCGGCGCGCCCGCATCTTTTCCACCGCGCGTGACGCAATCATTTATAGTCGCAGTCATTCAGGAGGACGCATGGCAATCGTATTAGACGCAATGGGAAGCGACACCTACCCCGGGCCAGAAATCGAGGCGGCCGTGAAGGCCGCGGAGATGTTTGGCGAAGAGATCATCCTGGTCGGCAGCGAGGCGCTGATCAAAGACCGGCTGGCGGCGGCCAACCCGCGCAACCTGCCGGTGCGCCTGGTGGATGCCCCCGATGTACTCGAAATGCACGATAAACCAGTCGAAGCGGCGCGCAAGAAGCCGCGCAACTCAATGGCTGTCGGTTTGGAATTGGTCAAGACCGGCCAGGCGCGCGCGTTCATCTCGGCCGGAAACACCGGTGGGGTCATGTTCAATGCGCTGCGCACGCTGGGGCGGCTCAAGGGCGTCCAACGCCCCGCGCTGACCGCGCGCTTCCCGGTCAAGGGCGGGCAGTGCGTGGTGCTGGATATCGGCGCCAATGCCGACTGCCGGCCGGAATTCCTGCTCCAGTTCGCGGTGATGGGCAGCGCCTACGCCGAACGCGCGCTCGGCAAGAACAACCCACGCGTCGGGCTGATCTCCAATGGCGAAGAGGGCGGCAAGGGCAACCAGCTCACCAAAGATACCTACCCCCTGCTGGAAGCCAGCGGACTGAACTTCATCGGCAACCTGGAGGGCAAAGAGCTGTTTGGCGGGATGGCGGATGTTGCCGTAACCGATGGCTTCACCGGCAACGTACTGCTCAAATCCAGTGAAGCGGTGGCCAAGCTGCTGACCGACACGCTCAAACAGGAATTGATGGCCTCGCTGGTAACCAAGATCGGTGCGGCGCTGGCGCGCCCGGCATTCAAGAGCCTGCGCCGGCTACTCGACCCCGGCGAGGTCGGCGCGGCGCCGTTGCTGGGCATCGACGGGCTGGTATTCGTGGCCCACGGCCGCTCGGATGCGCGCGCGCTGGTCAACGCCATCCGCGAAGCTCGCGCACTGGCCGATTCCAACCTACTGGATGCCACCCGTAGCGCCATTCAAGACCGGCTGGCGCAGCTTGAAGCAAGCCCCACCAACGAAACCGCATAGGAAAGAGACCAAGATGAAAATTGTGACCAACAAAAAATTGATCCAACGCAACCGCAAGGTTGGCCAGATCCTCTCCATCGCCAGCCTGGCGGTGTTGGGCGTGGGCATGTACATGTCCTTCCAGCCGCAGTTGCTTTCATACTCTTTCCTGGCGCTGATCGTGGGCTTTATGGTGTCGCAGATTGGCATTTATTATGGCAACCGCTGGGGTCGCTCGCCACGCCCGGATGAGCAAATCACCGCCGCGCTCAAAGGCCTGGACGACCGCTATACCCTCTACCATTACATCGCCCCTACTGCGCACCTGCTGGTCGGACCGGCGGGTGTGTGGGCGCTGCTGCCGTATGCCCAGAAAGGCAAGATCACTTACCAGAATGGCAAATGGAAGCAGAAGGGCGGCAGTCTGTACCTTAAGGTCTTTGCCCAGGAAGGCCTCGGCCGGCCGGATATGGAGATCAAAGGCGCACTGGAAGATATGAAGAAGTTCTATGCCAACCAGTTGCAGGGCACGGCGTTACCGACCCAGGCGGCGATGGTTTTTACCAACCCCAAAGTGGAACTGGAAACCACCGAAGCCCCCGTTCCGGCTGTGAAAGCGGATAAGCTGAAGGATTTCATCCGCAAGAACGCCAAAGAAGGCAGCAAAGTGATGACGCCTGACGTGGTCAAGCAGCTTACCACCGCCCTGCCCGAGTTTGACGTGGAAGTGATCAAGGGGGATGTGAAGTAGAGCGGTTCTAGCTGTGCCCGTACCCTTCGACGGGTATCGCGAATCGCCAAGGCGTGTGGAAAATAACGAGCCTGCACATTATCCTTGCAGGCTCGTGTCGCACTACCGCTTAATCGTCCGCGGTGGGCGCGGGGCGCGCTTTTGATCCTGTTTCTTTACCTCGGTCGGTTTGCGCACCGGGCGGGCGGGATGGCTCTTCGCCGCCGGTTTCTGCGCCGGGCGGGGCGCTTTCTCGCGGTTTTGCAGTTTCTTCAGGTCGTTCACTTCCTGCGGCGTCAGGTAGCGCCACTCGCGCGGCTTCAAATGCCCCAATTCCAGAGTGCCGATGCGCACGCGCACAATCTTGAATACTGGCAGCCCCAGGCGCTTGCCCACTTCGCGGATCTGGCGTTTGCGGCCCTCTTTCAAAATCACCGTCAGCCAGGCGCCTTTACCGGCAAACCCGGTCAGCGTCACCTGAGCGGGGGCGGTGCGGTATCCGTCCTCCATCACCACGCCGCGCCGCCAGATGGCGAGCTGCTGCTCATCCGGGCGCACGGCCAACTGAACGCGGTATTCTTTCTCGTGCTCGTAGCGCGGGTGGGTCAGGCGGTTGGCCAGCTCGCCGTCGTTGGTCATTAAAATCAGCCCTTCGCTCTCCAGGTCCAGCCGCCCCACAGCAAACAGGTGCCCGCTGACCGGGATCAGGTCGCGCACGGTCTGGCGCGGGTTGGGGTCGTTGGGATCTTCGTCGGAGAGCACGCCGCGCGGTTTGTGCAGGGCGATGTAGACAAACTCCGGCATCACCTTACCGATCGGCCGGCCGTCCAGGGTGATCGTGTCACGCGCAGGGTCGGCCTTCATGCCCAACTCGGCCACTTTGCCGTTTACGCGCACGCGGCCGGCCTCGATCAGTTCTTCATTGGCCCGGCGCGAGCCGTAGCCCGCGCGCGCCAAAATCTTCTGCAAGCGTTCTTCCATACCCACCTAATCCTTCAGAATTCCGTTCTTATTTTGCGGGAGATCTTCTTCTGCGGGCCGCTCAAACGGCGGCAGTTGATCGAGTGACGACAGGCCAAAGTGCTGGAGGAACTCCGGGCTGGAACCGTACAGGATCGGGCGACCGGGGCCTTCGGTGCGCCCCACTTCCTGCACCAGGCCCTTGCTCAACAGGCTCTTGAGCACGCCGTCGCTGTTCACGCCGCGGATGGCATCGATGCCCGGGCGGGTGATCGGCTGGCGGTAGGCGATGATGGCCAGCGTTTCCAGCGCGGCGCGGCTCAGCCGCACCGTGGCCTCGAAGCCCAGGAAACGTTCGACCAACAGGCCATGGGCCGGCGCGGTGGTGAGCTGCACGCGCCCGCCGTGCCACTGGATGCTCAGGCCGCGGTTCTGACGGTAAATCTCTTCGAGGCAGGCCAGGCCCTGCTCCACTTCTTCCACGCTGGCCTGCAGCGTTTCGGCAAGCTGCAAGAGCGGCACCGGCGCCGAGGCAACAAATAGAAGCGCTTCTAAGCTGGCTGATAAATCTGTAATGTTGGTTTCTGTCACGCTGTCACTCATGATGCTATAATACTTCGGATATGAATTACCGAAACCTTACTTTCCGACCGTTTCAAGGGCCTCGGCGTTGGATTTTGCCCGCGTTGATGCTATTTTTGGTGACCGTGGCCTGCCAGCTTTCGCTGGGCGGGCCCCAGGCTCCGGCAGACCGCACCCCCGCGCCGGCGCCAACCCAGGCGCAGGACTGGCGCAGCATTCTCGCCAATGCCCAGCCGGGAGATACCGTCGACATCACCCTGACCGAAGCCGATCTCACCGCGATGGTGGCGCGCCAGGTCGTTTCTCTCTCCAGCATCACCATCAGCGAGCCGCAGGTTGTGCTGCGCAGCGGCCAGATGGAGGTCTACGGCAAGGCGGAAGCCAGCGGCGTCTCGGGCAATTTCCAGGCAATTTCTGATATTAAGGTAGAAAATGGCCGCGCGCGGATCGAAATCGTATCGGCCAATTTCGGTTCCATCCCCGTGCCTTCCAGCTTTACCGAACGCATGACAGCCGCGATGGATGATGCACTGGCCGGCGCCACTGGCAGCGGGCCGTCTCGCCTGTATATCAACCGGATCGAAATCTTCGATGGATATATGACGATCAACGCGACCGTGCAATAACGCTGCTGGCACGGTGAGGGCAAACTTGATTATACCGGATTTTTCCAAGGTTCTTTGAGCGATCATGCAACTTCACCGCCAGGCCCTCACCCATTCGCCGCACCCGCGCCCCCTGCTGCTGATGCTCATTGTGGCACTGCTGGCCGCCGGCTGCTCGCAGACGGCCGCCACGCCGGCCGTGGACCTGACCGTGCTGGTGGTGGCCGATGAGAGCCAGACCGCGGTGCAGGTTCCTTCCGGCTCCAGCGTGCAGGCCGCGCTGGAAAAAGCCGGAGTCACATTGAATGCCCTCGACCGCGTAGACCCGCCCGGTTTCAGCCTGCTTACCGCGCCGGTCTCGGTTGTGGTCACGCGCGTGCGCGAGGAGTTTGAAGTGCGCGAAGTGGTCATTCCCTTCGAACAGCAGACGGTGCGCAACGAGTTGTTGCCCAAGGACGAAGTGCGCCGCATCCAAAAAGGGCTGACTGGCGTGAAACAAGACACCTACCGCCGCGTTTATGAAAATGGAATGGAAACGTCCAATACGCTGTTCAAGAGCGTCGTCGTCACCGAAGCGCGGCCGGAGATCATCATGGTGGGCGTGCAGCTTCCCTACACCCCCACGCCCCTGCCCGGCCGGCTGGCCTACCTCACCGCGGGCAACGCCTGGGTGATGGAAGGCACCACCGGCGACCGCCGGCCGCTGGTCACCAGCGGCGACCTGGATGGGTATGTCTTCGCTCTTTCGCCGGACGGCGAATGGCTGCTGTATTCGCGCAAGGCAAGCGAAGATGAACCCGACACGATCAACAGCCTGTGGGCGGTGCAGGTGGGCGCAGAAACGCCCGAGTCGGTGGACTTGAAAGTCAACAATGTGATCCATTTCGCCGCCTGGGTGCCCGGCGAAGAGCGGACGGTGAGCTATTCGACCGTGGAGCCGCGCGCCGCGGCCCCCGGCTGGCAGGCCAACAATGATCTGCACACGGTCAACATTCTGCCGGGTGGTGGGGTTGGCAAGAGCACCGAGCTGGTGGAAGCCAACGCCGGCGGCATCTACGGCTGGTGGGGCACCACCTTCGCGTGGTCTCCCGGCGGCAGCCAGATCGCCTACGCGCGTCCGGATAGCGTCGGCCTGGTGGACCTGAAAGAAGGCGCGATGCGCCCGCTGTACAAGATTGTCCCATTGCAAACCGGGCGCGATTGGGCCTGGGTGCCGGGAATTACCTGGTCACCGGATGCAAAAGTGTTGTATACTGTGGACCATGGGGATGAAGAAGGAATGCCAGCACAGGAGGAATCGCAGCATTT
>CALDSL010000355.1 GCA_937920255.1 uncultured Anaerolineaceae bacterium
GTGAGCATGTTCCAGCCGCCCAGTTCCACCGCGCCTAGCTGCGGGTGCTGATATGCGTACCAATCGATAAATGCGTCGGGACCGATGTTTTCATCCGCCCAGCGCAGGATGGCCAAATCGTCTTCAATCGGGTGCTCCTTGAACCAGTCCATGATCGACTTCTTTTTGATCCCGGCGGCGTCCGCCAGATCCCATTGCTCGATGGTGAAGGCGACCATGCCAAACTGGTCGTACACCCAATCATCAAACGCGCCGTAGGTGATTTCGTTCGGTTCGAAGCGGAAGTCGTGGTAGGTGGAAATGTTGGGATAACCCGTTATTTCCGTGCCAATCTGCCCGATGCGCTTGAATAGGGTCACGTCGCCAAAATTCATCTGGTCGTCGGGTTTGGTGCTATACGGGCGCAGCAAAACGCGGCTATAGGTGTGGAATGTAAGGGCGACGTTGATGTTCGGGTGGCTGGCGACAAAGCGGGTCACCGCCTGGATCTCGGGTTCGGAGGCAGGAAAATCGCCCGCGCCGTACTGTTCATTCTCTGGCCGCCATTGGAAGGGGAAATTACGGTTGAAATCAAGCCCCGAGATGTTGGGAGGCACCGGGATAGTAAAACCGTCATAATCCTTGATCATGCCTTCGGTCAGCAGGCGGTAATACGTGCCGCCGTGCTCGTGCGGCAGGCGTTTTTCGAGCAGGCGCGGGTCGGCGGCGCTGTTTTTCCAATCACCGGAGGGATCGATGATGCGCATCTGCAACACGCGGCCGTCACCGTCGATGTCCTGCTCGATCAAGCCCGGCATCTGTTCCGGGTACGGATATGGGCGCACGCCCGAGCGGATGAAGCGCGGCGTGTCAGACAGCGCCTGCTCGGCTCCGTCAGGATTGATGCGCGGGACAACATACAGCACGTTTTCATCCAGCAGCCGGGTGATGCGCTCGCCTTTGCCGTAGCCTTCGAGCAGGCTGTTGAGGATGAACAACACCGCGGTGGTGCCTGCCAGCTCGGTGGCGTGGATATTCGCGTCCAGCCACATGGCGGGTTTGGTGTCGTGCGCCCCGCTCTCCTGGTTGGTGATGGTGACCAGCCAAACCGGGCGTTTTTCATAACTCTGCCCAATCGTTTCGAGGGTGAACAGGGATGGGAATCGCGCCGCCCAATCCTGGAGCACCTGTTCCAGTTCGTCGTTTTTGTAGTAGTGATTGAAATCCATGGGTTTCCTTGCGTGGCTTGTAATGAAAACCTGTGAGAAGCGCCTGCCCGGTGCCGCCGGGCCTTTCGTGTTTCATTATACAATTGAATGCGGAGGCAAAATCGCATCCGTGGCAGTGAATTGGGAGGGCAGAATGCATATTGTGCTTGTTCATATTCAAGTAAAGCCGGAAAGCATCCCCGCGTTCCTGGCGTTGACGCTCGATAATGCGCGCAACAGCCGCATGGAGCAGGGCGTGGTACGCTTTGACGTGCTCCAGCAGCAGGAAGACCCGGCGAAATTTGTTCTGGTGGAAGTCTACCGCCAGCCGCATGATCAGGAAATGCACCGGCAGACGGACCATTACCTGCGCTGGCGCGACGGCGTGAAAGGTCTGATGGCCGCCGACCGGGTGGGCGTGCGCTACACCAATATCGACCCATCTAATGAGGAGTGGGATGTCCGCGCGGTTTGATTTTGCCACCGCCGGGCGCATCATCTTTGGCGCGGGAGCGGTGCGTGAACTGAAGAACATCCTGCCGGGGATGGGAAGCCGGCCGGCGCTGGTCACCGGCACGGGCGGCGCCAACCCTGAGCGGATCATCGCGTTGCTGCGCGAAATTGGGCCGTTTTGCGAGATGATCGCGGTAGATGGCGAGCCCACCCTGGGGAGGCTGCAGTCTGCTCTCGCGCATCTTCGCGAAACAGGGTGCGACTGCGTGGTGGCCTACGGCGGCGGCAGCGTGATCGACACCGGCAAAGCGCTGGCAGCGCTGCTGGCCAACCCCGGCGAGGCGCTGGATTATCTCGAAGTGGTCGGGAAGAACCAGCCACTGCGCCAGCCCAGCCTGCCGTGCGTGGCCGTGCCGACCACGGCCGGGACCGGCTCGGAGGTGACGCGCAATGCGGTGGTGGCGGTGCCGGAGCACAAGGTGAAGGTCAGCCTGCGCAGCGCGTGGATGCTGCCGCGCGCCGCGCTGGTTGACCCGGAACTGACCTACAGCTTGCCCCCCGAAGTCACAGCGAGCACAGGCATGGATGCGCTCACCCAGGTGATTGAGCCGTTTGTTTCAGCGCGCGCCAATGCCATGACGGACCTGTACTGCCGCGAAGGCATCCGGCGCGCGGCGCGCTCGCTGCAGGCAGCCTACGCGGACGGGCAAAACGCAGCCGCGCGGGAGGACATGGCCTTCACCAGCCTGATGGGTGGGCTGGCGCTGGCCAACGCCGGTCTGGGAGCGGTACATGGCTTTGCCTCGCCGGTGGGGGGCATGTTCGACGCGCCACATGGCGCGGTGTGCGCGGCGCTGCTGCCCGGCGCGGTGACGGTCAATATCCGCGCGTTGGAACAGCGCGAGCCGGGACACCCGGCGCTGGATCGCTACCGTGAGATTGCCTGTATCCTGACCAGTAACGAGAAGGCTGGCCTCCAGGAAGCACCGCGCGTTCTGGCTGAGATGGCCGCCGCACTGCGCATCCCCGGGTTGCGCGCCTACGGCCTGGGAGAAGCGGATATACCCGAGGTGGTCGAGCGTGCGGCGGACGCCTCGAGCATGAAAGCCAACCCGATTCGCCTGACGACAGAGGAATTAACCGAGATATTGGAACGGGCGATGTAGTAGTTGCTGGGCAGATATTGGGTTATGCAATACCTCGCAGGGCCATGCCGTACCCTTCCACAGGCTCAGGGTACTTGATCAAATACCCTGAGCCTGTCGAAGGGTACGGCATGGCGTGCAAAGCGAGTTATCAATTTTGATTTATGCCTGCAAAACGCCTCAATCCGTAAAGAAGCTCACGCCCAGCACACCGGGGCCGGCATGGGTGAGGATGGCGGGCGGGAGCTCGTACACGCCCACGTGCGCCATGCCCAGGTTGGCGCAAAATTCTTCTGACAATTCTTTCGCCATTTCTTCCGCGGCGCCATGCATCACCGACAGATGGCCGTTGGCATTGCGCGGGCACTGCGAGTACACCAGTTCGCGCAGGCGCGCCAGGGCGCGCTTTTGCGTGCGCTGGCTCTCCAGGCTGGTAATCTGGTCTCGTTCCCAGGTGAGAATCGGCTTCACCTGCAGCAGGCTGCCGACCAGCGCCTGCGCGCCGCCGATGCGGCCGCCCTTGCGCAGGTATTCGAGCGTATCGACCACGAAATACACCTTCCAGCGCTTCGACATATCCATCACGCGCTGGATGATGGTGTCAGCGTCCACGCCTTCATTGGCCCACTGGTTGGCGAGCAGGACGATATCGCCCAGGCCCGAGGCGACGATATTGGTGTCAACAACGCGGATATCGGCATCAGGGAAGTCTTTGGCGGCCACCTCGGCGGAGCGGAAGGTGCCGCTGACCTTAGCGGACGGCGCGAGCACGATGATGGTATGGCCAGCCTCGGAAAGTTCGCGATAGATGGGTTCGTACAGCGCCGGCGGCGGAGCGGCTGTTTTCGGCAGCACCGACGAAGACATCAGCTTTTTCAAAAATGTTTTACTGTCGATTTCGCTGTCATCCCTGTATGATTCATCGCCAAAATTGATGATCTGCGGCAGGTAGGGAATCCCCAGCGATTGCGCAACCTCAACTGGCAGGCTCGAGGTCGTGTCCGCGACAATCTTAACCATGGTTTGTTCCTTTCAGAATAAAAGCGTGGATGAATGGGTGGGACTAAAAACGTTGCAGATTACGAAACCAATCATGAAGATGGAATCATTATATACCAAACCCGCGAAGTGGATTTGTTTTTGGGATGGCTGCAGCGCTCTCAGCTTCAGGAGTGGACCAGTTTTTCCGAGATGCTGATGCCTTCATGCACTCTGCTCAAAATTTCTGCCAGGAGCGGGGCGATGGAGAGAATTTCCAGCTTGGGATGCTGTTTTTCGGGTGGAATGGGCAGGGTGTTGGTAACGACCAGCTTGGCGATGCGGTCATCCTGATCGAGGATTTGCAGCGCGGTGGGAAGCAACACCGGGTGGGTGATGGAGAAATAGGTTTTTCCGACCGCGCCTTCTTCGTAGAGGGCGTCGATTTGCTTCATCACGCTGCCACTAGCGATCAAATCGTCGATGACGATCGGTTGGTGGCCGCGAATATCGCCCACCACATGGGTGGTTCGCGTTTCCTTCGGGCTGGTGCGGCGTTTGTGCATCACCACCAGAGGCAGGTCCAGGGTAACGGCGTACTTGCCGGCTAGCCCGGCGCGGCCGACGTCCGGGCTGACGATGGCGCAGTTCGAAAACTCCGGCTTGCGGAAGTAATCCGTCAGCACTGGGATGGCGCTCAATGGATCGACCGGGATATTAAAGAATCCCTGAATGGCCGAGTTATGGATATCGACAAAGATCACGCGGCTGGCGCCCATGTTTTCCAACAGGTTGGCCACCACCCGCGCGCTGATCGCCTCGCGGCCGTTGGCCATGCGATCTTGGCGTGCGTAGGGGAAATAAGGGATCACCACGGTGACGCTGTGCGCGCTGGCGCGCCGGAAGGCGTCCAGGTAAAGCACCAGTTCCATCAGATGATCGTTTACGGGGGCGGGGCAGGGTTGAACCAGGAAAATATCCTGCTCGCGCACCACCTCGTCGATCATCACGTGGATTTCGCTGTCGGGCATGCGAGTGGTGGTGGCTTTACCGACCGGAAGATTCAGAATGTTTGCGATTTCAGCGGCGAGGGTCGGATGCGCGGAACCACTGAATACACGTAAGGGGTGTTCTGGCATCGATTACTCCTTCGTCTAAGCCTGCTTTATTTCATTATAGCTTGTAAACGAGGGTAGGCCACCGGCGGGTTCGGCGGCTTTCACCGCATTGATCACCGCGCTGGCCACCGCTTGCGCGGCGAACGCGCCGACTATATTGACGTCAGCGGGGCGTTGGCCGGTGGCAAGCGTGAAAATCGTATCGCCGTCCAGCATGGTGTGCGCCGGACGGATGGTGAGAGCAAGGCCATTATGCGCCATCTGCGCCACTTTGTTGGCTTGCTCTTTGCTCAGCCGGGCATTGGTGGCCACCACGCCGATGACGGTATTCTGCAGGCTGGCAAAATGCAGTATGGTGCGACCCGCCAGGGTGCGCATGGTCTCCTGCGTGTCGGCGAAGTACCCGCCGGCGCCCAGCGTGACCGGCCCGGTCTGGACGCTGCGCGCCCCGGCCAGGATCTCACCATTGGGGTAATCAACCACGTCGCCAAAAGCGTTGACGGCGATCATCGCCGCGACAATGATGCCGCCGCCGACATCGATGCTGGCGCTGCCCAGGCCGGATTTCATCGCCTGGCCCATGCCGAAGATCTTGCCCACGGTTGAGCCGCATCCCGCCCCAACGTTGCCCTGCGCTGTGTTCGGGCTGCCGGCCGCGAGACAGGCTCTGTACCCCATTTCAGCGTCCGGACGGATACTGCTGGAACCCAGCGCCAGGTCGTACAGAATGGCGGAAGGAACAATGGGCACGCGGGCCGCGCCGGTATTGAACCCGACTTTTTGTTCTTCCAGATAGCGCATCACCCCGCTGGCCGCATCCAGGCCATAGGCGGAACCGCCCGCCAGAACGACGGCGTGGGCTTTCTGAACCATGTGCATTGGCCGCAAGGCGTCGGTTTCGCGCGTGCCGGGAGCACCGCCGCGCTGATCGACGCCGCCGGTGGCGCCGCGCCTGCAGATGACCACGCTGCAACCGGTGAGCGCCTGTGTGTCTTGCGCGTGCCCGACCAGAATTCCGGGCACATCGGTGAGAGAATTATGGAGAGCTGCCATTCCAACAATGCCTTTGCGAATTTAAGATATATTCGTATTGAGAATTATAACCATTTTGAGCGGCGCATGACCCTGCGCGTCGTGCAGGGATTAGGGGTGGTTGGTGGCAATACTGGAAAGGTCGTGTATGATGGCTGAAAGGCGAAAACAGACAGGCAGGCAGCAGGGCGGTACCGCCCTGGTGATTTTTGGCATCACAGGTGACCTGGCGCACCGCAAGCTGGTGCCGGCGATGGTTGCGCTGGCGGCGGAAGGGCGGCTGCCAAGCCCGTTGTACCTCGTCGGGTTTGCGCGCCGGCCGTGGTCAGCGGACATGTTGTTGGACGAGTTCCGGCCGGGGGTCGAGGAGTCGCTCGAGGGTGACGCGCTGGACATTGCCGTGTTGGAGCGCCTCTTCAGCGACGCCCGTTACGTGCGCGCAGAATTTCACGACGAAGCCGGATACATGGCTTTAGAAACAGAATTGCAGGAAATGGGGGTGGAAAACGTCCTGTTCTATCTCTCCACGCCGCCCGATACATACCCGGTGATTATCGAGAATATCGGCCGGCACGATTTGCAGGCAGAGCGCGGCGGGTGGACACGGATTGTGGTGGAAAAGCCCTACGGCCATGATCTCGATTCGGCTGTGGACCTGGATGAAACAATCCACCGGGTATTTTCCGAGAAGCAAATCTACCGTATCGACCATTACCTGGGGAAAGATACGGTGCAGAACATTCTCGTGGTGCGGTTTGGCAACGCCATCTTCGAGCCGCTGTGGAATAACCATTACATCGACCACGTGCAGATCACGGCGGCTGAATCGATCGGCGTAGGGTCGCGCACCAATTACTACGATAGCGCCGGGGTGATTCGCGATATCTTCCAGAACCACCTGCTACAGTTGCTGTGCCTGGTGGCGATGGAGGTTCCGGTGGCGTTCCGGCCGGACGCCGTGCGCGATGAAAAAGTGAAGTTGCTGGAAGTGCTGCGCCCACTGAAAGGCCGGGAAGCGCTGCGGCACACTTTCCGGGCGCAGTACAGCGCCGGCACGGTTGACGGACAGCCGACCAAAGGCTATGGGGAAGAAGTTGGGCACGCCACAACCACCGAGACCTACCTGGCGGCGCGCGTTTTTCTGGATAACTGGCGCTGGGCAGGCGTGCCGTTTTACCTGCGTTCCGGAAAGCGGCTGCCAAAACGACTGACCCAGATTTCGGTGCACTTCAAGCGGGCGCCAATTTTCCTGTTCGACTGGTGCACGGTAACCGGCAAAGCGCCGAATGTACTCACGCTGAACTTGCAGCCCAACGAGGGTATCGACCTGACCTTTGGCGCGAAGATCCCCGGGCAGGGAAGCGAGATCGCGCCGGTGCAGATGCAGTTCGATTATGCAGAGACATTTGGGGAAACCCCGCCGGATGCCTACCAGCGACTCCTGCTGGACGCGATTAACGGCGATCCAACCCTGTTCACGCGCAGTGACGAAGTGCGCGCGGCCTGGGGGTTTGTGACGCGCATTCTCGATGCCTGGCAGCGCCATCCGGAGGATGTGCTGCCGCAGTACCCGGCCGGCACATGGGGGCCTCCGGGCGCAGACGCGTTTATCCAACGCGACGGGCGCGCATGGTTGAATTCCTCCGAGATTCCCCAGGAAGAATGCTAAAGACGGTTATACCGGCTGGCCGCAGTTGGGGCAGAAACGCTCAGAATTTTTAAGCACAAACCCGCAGTTGCGGCAGGTGCCAGGTTGAAGCTCGCCCAACGGAGCGCCGCAGGAAACGCAGTTCGACTCACCGACCGGGTTGGCTGTGCTGCAATAGAGGCACACCGTGCGGCGCAGTCGTTCCGAAAGTTCAAAGTTCGCGCCGGCGGCGCGGCAGGTAAGGTCTACCACGCGCCAGACTTCTTCGGTCAACTGCAGGCTCTCGATATCCTGAGCGATATCATCCAGGCGGCCGAGGAGCGAGAGCGGGTTGCGCAGCGCGGCCAGCGCCGACATACCCAGGCTCGCGGCGACGCCCAGCCAGGCCTGCTGGCCCACTTCGATCATTACGCCGTCCTCGACCTTTTGCAGCGTGACGCTGAGCGCGGTTTGCCCGCCCGAAGTGGGAGCGTTGGAGGATGCGATCTGTACAGCGATTTTGTCACCGCTGCCAATTTGCTGCACGCGGTAATTGCCCCGGTTGAAATGAGCAATCAGGTTGTGCGCGATATCCTGGGTTGTGATGTTTCCGTGGAAAATGCGGCGATCCATAAAGTAGATTATAATCAGGTTTCGTGAAAAAGATATCCACAAATCAGGAGATTTCGAAAATGCGTTCCCGCTGGCTGATGCCGCTTTTTATCGTTGCGATTCTCATCACCGTGCTGGCCATGAGCTGGCCGCAGACCGTTTTCGCGGAAGGCAGTCTGCAACTCCCAACCGTGGCCGTGCCCACCGTCACCGGCACGCCGGTGGGGGTGACGATTATTGTCAAGATGGACCAGCCCCAGATTAACGTGCGCGTAGGCCCGAACACAATCTTTGAAGCCGTGGGCGTTCTGCTTGCCGGGCAGGAAGTGCCAGCCAAGGGCCGTACGGTGACAGGTGAATGGATTCTGATCGATTATCCTGGCGGGCCGGGGAATCAGGGCTGGGTATACGGCCCGCTGGTCGACATCAAAGGCGGCGCGCTGCCGGTAGTCGAACCGCCCTCCACGCCCACGCCGGCGGTGACAAATACCATCGATCCCACACTCGCGGCGCAGTTCATCGTCACCTCCGTGCCCACGCGCCTGCCGACCTTTACCCCACCGCCGCCGCTGACCATTCCAACGTTCACCGCGCAGGGGAACACGCTGGGCGGCGCGATTCCCATGGGGTTGATTATTGTGGCGCTGGCCGCGCTGGGCGCGTTCCTGGGGCTGTTCTCGCTGATCCAGGGGCGTTAGCGCTCAGGCGAAGAAGCTGCCCAGGCTCTTGTGGCAGCCAGCCCCAAGCTTGTGGCCGCTATCGTCTTCGCAGTAGGTCACATCTGCACCGGCGTGCTGCAGAACGCTGGCCGCGGCGCGCGCCATGCTCACCGGCACGATTGCGTCCTGCGTGCCGTGCGTAATCAGCACGCTTTTTCCCGCGAGGCTGCCGGGCTGGACGTGCTTTTCGGCTCCATTGGGTAGCATGCCCGCCAGCGCGGCGGTTTTGCCGATCAAATCCGGTCGGGTAAGCAGTAGGGTATAGCATAGGGCTGCGCCCTGGCTGAAACCCATCAGGTGCAGGGGCTGTAGCGGCGCGCCGCGCTCCTTCAACCAGGCCTGCGCGCCGGCGATCAGCCCGGGTACGACTCCGGCGTATGCTTCAAATTCGCGCGCGCTGCCGGGGCGGTCCGCCACCCAGCTATACCCGCCCTGGGGGGCAGGGTGCGGGGCGCGCAGGGCAAGCAACCAGTAATCCTGGGGTAAATTGCGGGTAAAGACCCACATCACGCGCTCGTCACCGGTGAAGCCGTGGAGCAGGAGCATCACCCGGTGGGCGCCTTCCGTTTTGGGCGGTTGGATGCGCACGATCCAGCCGCGGTCGAACAACGTAAATGCTTCACTCGGATTTTCCACGTTTGACAATCCAATCCATTAACCACAACACTGCCAGAATCAGCGCGAGCGGCACCAGGCCGATGCCAAAACACATCAACCCCGAAACCGCCGCGGCCGGGCCGTAGCGCCAGTAGATCAAACCCTCTCCGACGATTAAGAACAGCAGCACCGCGCCAATGGCCAGGCGTACGTTTGTCTGGCGGGCATAGCTGCGCAGGTCACGGGGTGGCATCGCTGTCCTTTTCTGTCTTGCCTTCCGCCGAGGCGGGCAGGAACGCGCCTGGCGGATGCACGCGACGCATGCGGCGGCGCACGTTGTTCTGCCATCCCAACGTATCTTTAATGGCCGGCAGGGCTTCCTCGGCGGCCTGTTCGCCGCGCTCGAGCAGGATGTTTGGGTCGACATCCTCGAGGATGGAAAATTCATGGACATCGGGGCGGATGATCGCGTCGGGTTGTTCGATCTGCAAGCGCAGCTCGCCCAGCATTAACTGGGTGATATCCATCGAGCGCGAAAAAACGCCAAACGCCTGGGCAATGCGCAGCCGCGACATCTGAGAGAGCAGCGGCGCGGGAATGGGAGCGCTGGACGGGATCAGGCCTTTGGCAGAGGTAGGCAGGTGCCGCCAGCCCTCGGGAACAGGCGAGAGCGAAACCGCGACCACCGGCAGCCGGGGCGCGAGCCAGCGCGCCAGCGCCACCGGCACCGGGTCGGCGATGCCGCCGTCAACCAGTTCGGCGTCTCCCATCAGTTTGGGCGGGAAGATGCCCGGCACGGCAATGGTGGCCAGCAGGGCATCCAGCACGCGGCCCTGGCTCAGAATCACTTCCTGGGCGGTTTTGAGATCCACCGCGGTACAGGCAAAGGGGATATCCAGCTCGTCGAAGCGGCGGTCGCCCATCAGGTCGAGGAAGATTTGCGCCACGCCGGCCAGCCCCAGCAGCGACGGCCCGTCACCGGTGACGCGCGCAAACAGGGCGTTGCGATTTGCCGTATGCAGCGCATTGACGACCTCGACCAGGTCGCAGCCGGCGGCAAACACGGCCCCCACCAAACCGCCCGCGCTGGTTCCGGCCACCGCGCGGATTTTGTATCCTTCTCGCAACAAACGCTGGATTACGCCGATATGGGCGATACCTTTGATCCCACCCCCACCGAGCGCCAGGCTGATATCCGTCATTCGATCCTCTTTCCCCACGCTGTTGTTCGACCATTGGCTATAATGGTTGACACGCATGATTATACCGATTCTATGAGGAAACGCATGGAAAGTCAGGAAAGTTCTTCGCCGATCATCACCCGCGCTGTAGCTGCTTCGCTGCGCGGGCTGTACGCAGATGCCTATCATTTTCCCGGCTGGCAGTCGCTGGCCCTGCGCGCGTTGGGCCGGCTGCCGCAGCGCGCCGCGCAGTGGTTGATCCCGCGCGTGCAGGGCGCCACTGCGCTCGACCCAACGCTGGTGCAGGATCTGCGTATTGATACGTTGGCGCAGGAGCGCCTTAACGATTACCAAGAACTGCGCGGGCGCTTCCCGGCTGTGGTGGCCGGAGTTGGCATGGGTGGTGCTACGGCACACCTGGCTGCCGCCGTGGGCGGGCCGTTTTTACCCCAGGCGTTTGTACTCACGCTGCAGGGAGGGTCGCCGGACGGTGATGTGCGCGCCTACTACCAGCGTTCGGCGGATCTGGCGCTGCGCCTGGCGCAGATGAACCCGGGCGTGCTGACCATTCAGCATTATGACCCGATCCACGATGGCTGGTTGACGCGGCAGGTGAACCACCTGCGTTTCAAGCTGCTGGACGTGCCCGACCACTACAAGCAGTTCATCCGCGAGCTGCTGGAACCGGGCGGCGAGGTGATCTGCCTGGAGGGTGGGGCAGGCTGGCTGCGCTACCGGGTGGGCGAGCGCAGCGTGTTTCAGGTCGGCGGGTGGGGTGATATTTCAGCGGAGGAGTTCTTGGAAGGCAGCCAGCGCATCCGTGACTATTGCCGCTCAATTGGGATGGAAAACAGCGATTGGCGGCTGAATGGTTTTGAACTTGAAAGCGGGCCGGAATCGGAGTGGGGCAGCGAACCGGGGTTCTGCGCGGCGCTGGAAGCATTTTGCCAGGAAGAAGGATACCGCTTTACTGCCATCCATTTCCCGCACCCACAGGATGTTTCCCGACTGGCGTTCCAGGCCGTGCAGCGACTGCTGGAGAAGAACGGGCAGCATCCCAGCGGGGTAGTCGTGGAAACCTTCACCCAATACGACGCCACGGCGGTGATGCGCTCCGGGCTGCTGCCGCTGTGGCTGATTTTCAACACCCAGGATAGCGCGCGCTTTCTGGCGCACATGGCGGCGCAGTTCCCGCGCGGGTTGCCGGTATTCTTCTCGCCGCTGGTAACATTTTCGGTCACGCCGGATATGGCCAGTTGGCGCGATTGGGAACAGGCGCTGGCCGGTCTGGATTGGATCAATATCGGCGCGCGGCGCAGCCACTACCCGGCCGACACGCTGGCCCTGCTGGACTGGTTCAAGCCGCTGCGGCGCTGGGTGGAACAGCATCCCAACCCGGTGACCGGGCGGTTGAGCGGGGAAGAACTGCTGGAACTGGCGCAGACAGAATGAGCATAGGTATGGGGAAAACCTTACCTCAAAGGTGCGAAGTGCGCGAAGGAAAGGCGAAGTAATTTTTTCTAGGTTTTCTTCGCGTTTCCTTCGCGCACTTCGCACCTTCGCGGTAAATGCTGTAATCCGTCCAATCAGATCAGGGCTTCTAGGGCTTCTAGCAGGCGATCCACGTGGGCGGGGGTGTTGTAGGCCTGGATGGAGACGCGCACCAGTTTGTGGCCATTCCACTCAATCAGCGGCACTTCGATGCGGTAGTCGTCATACAGGCGTACTTTCAGCGCGGTAATGTCCGTCTGCGGGGGAAGCTGCGCCGTGCCCATCTGCGCGTACCATTGGGGCGTGTCGGGGTGCAGCAGGGGCAGATCGTAGCGTTGACTGATGCGCCAGAGCGCATCCTGCAGGATGGCGTGGCAGCGGGCGCGCACCTGCTGCCAATCGTACTGCTGCTGGTAGCGGATGGCGGCGGGCACGGCCAGGAACGGCGCAAGATCGCGCGTGCCGGTCCATTCCTGTTCGTCGATAAAGCGCGACCGACAAGGGGACTCGCTCTCCCAGCCCCAACTGACCACCAGCGGCTGGATCCGGTGCTGGACTTCCGACCTGGCATAGAGAAAAGCCGACCCCTTCGGTGCGCATAGCCATTTATGGAGGTTGCCGCTGTAGATATCCGCGCCGAGATCGTCGAGGGCGAGCGGGATCTGCCCTGGCGCGTGCGCACCGTCGATGACAGTGAGTATGCCGGCTTCGCGCGCGCGGCGGCAGATGGCCTGCACCGGGAAGATGATCGCGGTGGGCGAGGTGATGTGGCTGAGGAAGATCACCCGCGTGGCCGGTGTTACGCCTGACCAGAACTCTTCAATATAGCTTTCGGCGCCGCGGATGGGCGTCGTCAGCGGCTGGTTGTGGTAACGGAACCCGTTTTGGCGCGCCAGGAAGCGCCAGGTGCGGTCGAGCGCGCCGTATTCATGGTCGCTGGCCAGCACTTCATCACCCGGGCCGAGCCGCAGGCTGCGGGCGACGATGTTCAACCCGGTGGTGGCGTTGGTGACGTATACCAGGTTGTCAGTCTGAGTGCCGAGGTAGCTTCCCAATGCTTCGCGCGATCCATGCATCAATTCGCCCGCGCGGCGCCCCAGAAACTCGACTGGCTGGCGCTCCAGTTCGCGCTGCCAAGCCTGGTAGCTGTCAAACACCGGCCTGGGCGTGGCTCCAAACGATCCATGATTAAGAAAAATGACTTCAGGATCCAGCAAAAAATCGTCGCTCGGTGGTATGATCATACAGTTTGCCTCGAGACGCAATTATAACAGTGAGCCGTACCGGTGCGTACGGAAAAGACCAGAAGTCCGCATGACCACCATCTTCCGGCGCGTAAAGCGCGCCATCGTCACGCCACAAACCATTCCGGAACCGCACCGGAGCAACCTCATCAACCTGTACTGGGACGTCGTCTGGTACGGCGTGCTCAACGGCAGCACGCTGTCCTTCCTGGTGATCTTTGCCACGCGCCAGGGCGCCAGCGAGATGCAGGTGGGTCTGATCAATGCCATGCCGGCGGTGATCAACCTCCTGTTCGCCATCCCGGCCAGCGCCTGGCTGGCCTCGCTGCCGCTACGCAACGGCGTGTTCTGGTCGGCGGTGGTGTACCGTCTGTTTTACCTGCTGCTGGTGCCGCTGCCATCACTTCTGCTGCCTGGCGCGCAGATCTGGGTCATCATCGCCATCACGCTGGTGATGAGCATTCCCGGTACGGCGCTTTCGGTGGGTTTTAACACCCTGTTTGCCGAGGCTGTCCCGATCGAATACCGTGGCCGCGTGACCGGCATCCGCAACGCTGCGCTGGCGCTGATGACCACGCTGACATCGCTCCTGTGCGGCTACTTACTGGTGCGCATGCAATACCCGGCCGGGTACCAGGTGGTTTTCGCCATCGGTTTTGTGGGCGCGGTGCTGAGCACCGTGTTCCTCGCGCGGGTACGACCGGTGGCGCGGGTGCCCGGGCCGGTGGAGGACCGCCAGTCGCCGGCTGCCCGGAAGGCGCGCTCGCTGGCCGGCCGGCTGCGCCAAACCTTCCGGGTAGATTTGCTGCGCGGGCCGTTTGGTTTCACCATGCTGTTGCTGTTCATCTTCCACCTGGGACAGTACATCGCCATACCGGTCTTTCCGCTCTTCACCGTCAACGAGTTGCGCCTGAGCGATCAGGTGATCAGCATCGGCACCGGCCTGTTCAACCTGACCACGTTCTTCGCTTCGCTGCGATTGGAACGCAGCGTGCGCCGCCTTGGCAACCAGAAGGTGATGGCCATCGGCGCGATGATGTTGGGCTTGTACCCCATGCTGTTTGCCCTATCGCGCGGCGTTCCACTGTTCCTGGTGGCATCGCTGGTGGGCGGTATCACCTGGGCGCTGGTGAGTGGGGCGCTGTTCAATTACCTGCTGGAGCGCGTGCCCGAGGATAACCGGCCGTCGTACCTGGCGTGGTACACACTGGTGGCGAATGCGGCGCTGCTGTTGGGCTCGATCACTGGCCCGCTGGCGGCCAGTTGGGTTGGCTTGCGCTGGTCGATGGTGGCATTTGCGCTCCTGCGTTGGGCCGCCGCAGCGGCCATCTGGCGCTGGGGTGGAGAGCGGAAAAAACAAACCGTATAAGCCGCGCAGGGTGAATTGTCGTATGATGGTTGTATCGCGTGTTTGGAGGAGAGAAATGATGCGATCATCTCGACCACTAACCTTCGCTGTTTTCGCGGTGATTTGCGGGTTCGTACTGTTTGGCTGCCAGCTAGTTACCAGCACCCCAACGCCCATTCCAGACTCGATTGCCACCCCAACCGCAACAGAATTTCTCAGGATCATGTGCACGCCACCAGCCTGCTGGGAGGATGAGCAGTATCACTGCCCGGACGAATGCCCGGGCGGCTGCGGCACGGTATGCGCCACGCGCACCCCGGACCCAGCGGCCAGCCCGACGCCCGCGATCCCGTCGTTCGCCGAGATCTGTGCGCTGGATGCAACTACGCCAGGCATGCCCGCCATGGCGCTGTGCGCGGACCGCGAAAGCGCGCGCGTGGGCGAGATGGTTCAGATTGCGGCGGAATTCAGAGGGCTGGAACGTCTGGATTTTCTCCGCATCACCGGCACGAACAGCGACGGCATGGGCGATTTTTCCGCGCGGCTGCGCCTGGGAGGTCACACCGCGACTCCGGTCAACAACGGCGCGCATCTGGTTGTGGAGCGGGCGCAGTCGGATGGGAACCGGGTGTATTTGCTGCTGCGCGCGCAATCGGTTGGGTTGACCAGCGTCAGCCTGCAGGTGATTCCAACCTCGCCAGACGTGCAAGCCGGGATCGCTATTCGCGTCGAGCCGTAGAAATCAGCCGCCCGGCGCTCTCGCGGTAGGGTATGATCCGTGATACACTTAGTTGCCGCCCGAAAACGGCAGCCTGAGAAAATGCATCCCACCGTGGATTTGAGTGTATGGGTATCAAAGTCGTCGCCACCAATCGCAAAGCGCACTTCGAATATTTTCTGCTGGAGCATTTTGAAGCCGGTATCGCCCTGCAGGGCAGCGAGGTGAAATCGATCCGCGCCGGTCAGGTCAGCCTGGCTGAGGCGTATATCAAGATCGAGAATAACCACGAAGCCTGGCTGATGAACGCGCACATCGCCCCGTACGATGCCGCCAGCATCTTCAACCATGACCCCAAGCGGCCGCGCCGGCTGCTGCTCAACAAACGCGAGATTCGCCAGATGTGGGATTCGGTGCGCATGAAAGGCGTCACCGTGGTGCCGGTACAGTTGTACTTCAAAGACGGGCGCGCCAAGCTGGATATTGCTCTTGCCAAGGGCAAGAAGCTATACGACAAGCGCCAGGACATTGCCAAACGCGATCAAGACCGGGAAGCCGCGCGCTCGCGCAGCGGCGAGAAGTGAGGCCGAAGTGCTGAACCAATGGGTTGCTCTGGTAGTTACTGCTGCCGCGGCGTTGGCCTGGCTGCGGTTTAATGATTTTCTGGCGCACAAGGGCATTGTCAGCAGCCAGTTGAGCCGCAAGCTGATCCACATGGGCACCGGGCCGGTGTTCGTCCTGTGCTGGCTGCTTTTCCCGGATGTACCCGCGGCGCGCTACCTGGCCGCGCTGGTGCCACTGCTGATCACGATCCAGTTCGGGCTGATCGGGTTGGGCGTAATCCAGGATAAAGCCTCGGTGGACGCCATGTCGCGCCACGGCGACCCGCGCGAAATTTTGCGCGGCCCGCTGCTGTACGGCATTGCATTTGTCAT
>CALDSL010000356.1 GCA_937920255.1 uncultured Anaerolineaceae bacterium
GGCACCAGGTGCGGCGGGCAGAGAACGAGCGCCGGGTAAGCATCGAGCAGTTCTGTAACTGCTGCTCCCACGCTCGACTTGCCGGTTCCCATTTCTCCTTGCATATTGCCTACCCCATGCCGGCGAATCGAACGCGCCATGGCAGCAGCTGCGTGCCGCTGTGCCGGGAGAAGCCCAGCCCGGTCCTGGCCCGGCAGTCGCTTACGCTGCGTGCCGAGGGTGTCCAACACGGCGTTTTCCTTCTCCGTGGGGTTCAGGTTGTAAAGCGGGCGATAGGTCTCCAGCACGTGCGCGGCGATCTGCTCGCCGTACGCCTTCATGAAGTTCGACAACCCACTCACATCCTTGATCACCTCAATGCCGTTTTGCCGTAGCACCGCCACTGTAGTGACGAAACGATCCTTGTAGGTCTCCACAACGGTATCCGCTTCTTTAGCGTCAGGTTGCTCGGTCTTCTCCACAACCTTTACCACGCGCCCTTTGATCAGCATCGGTTTACCGGCCTCATCGGTCAGGCGCACCGTGCCCATCATGCCGGAAGCCATCAACATGGCGATATGCCCTTTCTTGAGCGGCATCACCGGCTGCGTAAGCTGCACCGCGCTGCGGTTCGGGTGAATCAGATCCAGCCATTCGCTTGTCTTTTGGACGCCAGTCGCTGTGGTTGCTTCCACCACCTCTTCCGGCTCCCAATCCGTTCGCTTGAAAACCACCGGCTTGCCGTTCGCGCCGCGAACCGGCGCGGGCAGGAGCTGGTAGACCGGCTCCGCGACTACCTGGATTGGCTCCAGTTCCATCGCCGCCTGCGCTTGCAAAGCATGTACAGCTTCGTCATTCGCCGGCTGGAAGACCTTGCGCTTGTACGCCAGCACCATCACCTGTTTGAACTTCTCGTACAGACCATCCGGAAAACGGGCAATCGTGATCGCCTCATACTGGCTGACCAGCAACTTCGCCACTTCCACCATCCCGAGGATCTTCTGTGGAATGATATAGGTGAGCAGGCCGCCGCGCGCCAGCTTTGCCGTTGTGGTTTTGAGGAAGTCCCACTCCAAGCGCTTCTGATTTTCGAACCGATCAAACTCATAAGGGGGATTGAGGTAGAGCCACGAGATGCTCTCATCGCTGAGCACGCAGGCCTGCCAGGGCGCCTGGTAAATCTTGTCCAGAACGCGTTGCGCTTTTTCGGCCCGGTCCGGGGAGAGTTCTACTCCCCACGTCTCACAGTTAAGTGCGGTTCCCAAGGCGGCGGCGGCTTTTCCTTCGCCCGCGCAGGGATCAAATAACCGCCCTTTTTCGGTGGGCGGCGCTACATAGGTGCGGATGATCTCGACAACCGGTTCATCCGTGGGGTAATACCCCATCCGTTCAATTGCTGGTGGACGCATGTTATTCTCCTTCCAAGATAAAAAATCCCCGGAAGGAGCTGCGCCTCACCCCCATGAGGGGAAATCGCAACCCCTCCGGGGTGAAATGTCGTGATTTTGAAGTACAGGTCAGGCGGTCAGGGCGATGACCTTTTCGGCAAGCAGGTTTGAAAGCAGTTCCTGCCAGTCTGCCTGCAGATCGATCTTCGCGCCAAGGATACAGTCGCCGCCGACGTTCATCTTTTGGACATACTTGCGGTCATTGGCCTGCTTCCAAAGTACACCTGCCCACGCATCGAGGATCGGGATCTCCAACGCTTCCTTGAGGCGATCGGTGAACAGGCGGATCAACTCCGCGTTCGGGTCCGAGGCATCGCGAAAAACGAGAAGATACGTGATCAGATCCTCCGGCTCCCACTTGCCCGGCATCGCCAGGCGCGAGAGGAAAGCAGCGTGGTGACTGGTGTATTCCGGCATGGCTTGCCAAGCCTGTTCGTACTTGTCGGTAGGGATCAGGGTGTGATCACCAACCCCATCCTGATTCATCTGCAGCGGCTTTCCGGTCATCAACGTGATCCGCAGCGATTCCAGGCTGGTTTTGTAGCCCACCAGACCGATGTAAGCCAGCGCGTGATCGTCGTCAAAGGCGTAGCCGGTGACGTGGCCCATCGCCTGCCCATTGCGCAGACGCGGCACCGCGCCGGAAAACAACCGCCTCGCCGGTTCTTGACCGCCTTCTTCTTTTGGGGTAATTTTCCAGACCACGATCCCGGCGTTGACTCGCGCCAGTTCCTCGTTGATCTCACGCAGTATTTCGTACATCCCTTTCCAGGTATTGACGCCTGAGAAAGTGACCGCCGTATCGCCCGTGCGGATACGCACCAGGCG
>CALDSL010000357.1 GCA_937920255.1 uncultured Anaerolineaceae bacterium
TGCCGGCTTCGGCGAACATGGTGCGCAGCTCTTCTTCGGTGGTGTTGTAGCTCATGTTACCAACGTACAGTTTTACTTCCAAGATATTCCTCTTCTTTCACTAGGGCAGATTTAGGTAAAAAACGTGCCGCCATCTTTATAATGAGGATGGCGGCAAGCTGGTTACGCAAATCTGATTACAAGACGGTGTTACTATACCACACATTTGCCCCGCGTGCCAGAATCAGGCTACCATCGTCCATAAAGCTGTTCGTAGGTTGGGTTGAGCGGCGCAATGAACCGGCACAATCAATCATAAACCCCCAACCCCAACCTATGGGCGCCGCGAAACCCAACATCCTTATCACCGTCGATTTGTTGGGTTTCGGAGGCGGGCATGGCCCTGAATCGATCTCGTCCTGACGCCCCTTCAACCCAACCTACGATTCCGGCACGACCGTCCGCTTGTTGGGTTTCGCCTTCGGCTTGGCTACATCCCCTCATACCACAGCAGCGCGGGAACGTCCGGCTGGGCTTCAAACCCGAGTTTCCCGGCCAGCGCCGCCGACGACAGCCGTTCCGGCCAGCACGACCAGTTGGGTGTCAGCCCGCGCCGCTGGCATTCTTCGATAAAAGCGCTGGCGGTGATCGCCGCCAGCCCGCGCCCCCGGTACGGCTCGCGGGTGAGAATATCCACCTCGGCCTGCCCGCCGCCCACGTACACTGCTGTACATTCGCTGGCGATCACCTCGCCGTACAGCAGGCACACCCCGAACTGGCGCGTGCGCGGGTCGACCATCGGCCGGTAGGCCGGCTCGCGCGCGGCCAGCTCGGCGTCGATGGGGCGCAGCGCAAACCCTTCCGGCACACGCTCGCGCCAGTCCGGCAGCGCCGCGAAGCGTTCCGGCATAAAGCGAAACGTCTTGCGCCAGATGTGCTTCATCCCATTTGGGCGCAACACCGCTTCCATCGCGGCGAACAAATCTCCCGAGAAGGCAAACAGCACCAGTTCCTTCTCCGCCATCGCCGGCAGAATTTCCTCAAACAGCAGCACGGGCAGCCCATCCAGCGCCGGGCTGCGCGGGTCGCCGGCCAGGTAAAGGAAGGCCTCCTGCGGGTAGATCAGCGCCAGCCGTGGCGCGGCTGTGTCATCCACAAACACGCGGCCCGGGCTGTTGCCCTCCAGCACCGAGTACACCACCGGGATATTGTGACGGATGCCCGCGAACAGCGGCGCCACCCCGGAGTACGATGAAGGTTCAATCTCGATCATGGCAGTCCTTAGTCTGTAAACGCAAAACTCTCCAAAATAGCATCCACGGTGCCGGCGTAATCCTCGAAGGCGGCCGGCGCGGCGTGGAACGACAGCACGTACACCACGCCGTCCCTCTCCAACCACACGTCGCGGAACGTCCACCACGGCTCGCCCCACGGCCGCCGGTAGCAGATCTCCTGCCCCGGCCCGGCCGCCAATTCAAACGCCTGCTGAGTGAGGTCCTTTACCTCAGGCTCCGCATTCTCATACGTCCGCGCAATGCGGCTCTGCAGTTCTTCTCCCGCGGCCAGCGGAGCCGATGCCACCGCGAAAAAAGCCTTGCCTTTCCCCTTCTCCCCGGGGTGCTGGATGCTGATCACCTCGGCCATGCCCAGACCATAAAAGTCATCACTGGGCTCGAGCGGGCTCCCCCATACCTCGTCTTTGGTAGCCCAACCCGCCGGGATGGTAAAGGTAAAATCTTCGTGTTCGTACAGGCGCTCCTGCGCGGTTACCCGTTGGCAACCCGCGACGCAAACCAGCAGCAGGCATACAAGGACCATTTTTCGCATCACGGCAGCCTCCCTGGCGCGCCCCGACGCCGCGGATTCGCGCGCGGATTCCTATGGCGGAATGTGAGATTGTGATAGCATTACTCTATCGCATTTCGAACGAATTTCATAGACCTAAGCCGGGGAAACAAACCATGGATGACCTCAGCCTGAACCTCGTCGT
>CALDSL010000358.1 GCA_937920255.1 uncultured Anaerolineaceae bacterium
GGGGTGATATGATTTTTTGAGACTCTAGTGCTACGACTTTATGAGAATCAACAGAAGCGAAGAGCGCGAAGGAAACGCGAAGAAATTTTAAAACGTTTTGCTTCGCGTTTTTCTTAGCGTACTTCGCACCTTCGCAGTGCGCTTTTGTGCGAGTTATCAAATAAGAACAACAAAAAAGACACAGGCGAGCGAAAGTTTGCTCGCCTGTCTTTTTTATGAAAATCGACTCCGTTTACGGCACTTCAAACAAGCCGTGCGCTTCGATCTCCTGCGCATCCTCATAGCTCAGGCAGCCGGTAGGGCGCGTGACCATCAAAGCGCTGACGCTCATGCCCGCATCCGGCAGCGAGCCAATGCCACCTCCACCCGCGAAGGTGATGCTGGCCCAGTTGCTCTGCGACTTCAAGGTGGTGAACTTTCCGTCGCCGTTGATATCCGCCTTGACGTTGCCATTGATGTAATCGTCGCAGTTCCAGTCGATGGGCGCATAGGATGTTTGCGACCAGTCCTCGTCCCAAATCGGGCAGTACCAGCGCAGGCCATACCCTACCGCAGTGGGTCCCAGTCCTCCCGGTTCATAGAGCTTGCTTTCGTTCAAGGTGGGAGCAATGCGCGAGTAATCGTAATGCACACCGCCGTCGCGCCAGATACCCCAGGTCTGGTAGTAGTAGTTCATGATGCTGAGATAGTTGGGCTTGTAGTTGACATGATCATTACCGCCGTGACGCAGGCCCAGGTTGTGCCCCAGTTCATGGGTGAACGTGCCCTCGCGCTCATCCTGGTTGCCCATATTCGGCCAACTGCCCATCGAAATGATGAAATCGGTGGCGCCCTTGATGAACTTGGAATCCGGCCAGCCGTTGCGCGAAATGCCCGACACACCGGCGATCTGGGGCGCAAGATCATGGGCAAAGATCATGTAATGGAAGATACCGTAGCGGTTCCATGCAAAATTGTCATCTTTGATTGCCTGGAACTCGCTCCAATTGTAATCTCCCGTAGACGTAAGCGTGCCGAGATACGTGTCTTCGGGCACGCCGTTGCCGCCGCCCAGATCAAACTCGGCATACGTGCCGGCGGGTTGCCCGAAGGCCGCGCCGCCGGTGTCGATATGGATATGGATGCCGGTGGTGCCGTCCGGGTTGTTGACCGGGGCATCATTAAACACATCCACGATGTCACGCAAGTATCCATACGCGATCAAGTGATCGTGCCCGGTCATGTAGTCGGCTTCGACGAACAGGTCTTTGTGCAACGGGTCGGCGCCAAAGGATTGCAGGTAGACACTGTTGACCCCGTGCAGTTCCCAGCCATCCAGCAGCTTATCGCCGTCCGTGTCTTGATTGCCGGTAGCATATGCGGCCACCTGCGCCACCCAGATGAGGATGTCGCTGTCACCCTGGGTCGTGAACCAGAAATCCGGTTCGGGCGGGTCGAGTTCATAGGTCAGATCGACCGTCTCGGTATCCCATAGATTACCGTACATATGATCGTACCCCGACCCGTTGGGGACAGTACCGTCCCAGCCGACCGGCAAACCGGTTGTAAAGAATGTGCTGCCTGTCTCCTCAGCAGAACTCTGGCCGTCCGCGCCGATGAAGGTCGTTTTGGTCAGCCCGGTCAGGCCGGTCGCATTCATCCCTGTGATGTTAACATGAAGCTGGCGGGCATCCTGCAAACTGGTGGCCGAGGCGCCGTTGTAGATCTTGATCGTGGTCTTGGGCGCCATGCTGTGCGAATACACAATCACCAGGGTGGCGCCTTCCATCAACGGGCCAATATCGTCATTCTCCCATGGGTCTCTACCATCGGTTATGCCAGATGCAAACCCGCTTAACTGATACGTCCCGTTGCCGCCCTTGAACATCTTGCTCGTCACATCCGCGCGATACGCCAGTGTAGGAGGGTAACCATACCCAACCACGTACCAGTTGGGATTAGCAGCAATGCCAACCAGCGATCCGGTGATCGTAGAGCCGTTGATTTTGCCTTTGGTATAGGAAAAACCCGGAAGCTTGGTTGGGCCAATCAAAGCCCAGAAGAGATAGGCCTTACTGACCTTTGCTCCGCCCGGGATATCATCCACAACGATTGTGCCATACCCGGTATTGCGCATCCCAACCCCATGCGCCACATAACCGCCATTGAGCGTTTTGGAATAGGCCGCTTTGAAACCGGCCGTCGCTTCCGCGAAGACCTTCCCGGATCCACCGCCCGGTGTAGGACAGCCTTCAATCGACGTCCCTTCAAGGCACTCCGGGGCTTCCTCCTGCGCAAAAACAGCCGCCTGTGGAACCATTAGCGCGGCGCAAATCACAACACAAAACAGAACCCGCATGATCGTTTTCATGGCTGTGTGCCTTATCAAATCATGAACGTGGAATCAATAAAACTCAGACGCGCGTGCAAGTCCGAAGCATTAGCCTTCTTCTGAAGACACCTCCCCTTATTCAACTGTACGAGGATTCGAAACTGGGATGCAGGGTTGCGGAAAATAGAATAGCGGATCTTGCTATTCTATTTTATATAATACATCGATTTACTGGATTTTCACATACCGGTTTTATGACTGCGATTCGATGCAGCCAGCAGGGATCGATCGTGGCGCAAAACAACACCAGGCGAGCATGGCCTGCCCGCCTGGTGTTTATTACTGCAGCCAATGGATCCGGCTTCGATCCTACGGCACTTCAAAGAAGCTGTGCGCTTCAATTTCCTTTGCGTCTTCGTAGGTCAGGCATCCGGTAGGCTTGGTGGTCAACAGGGCCATCGCGCTGACGGTCAGGTTTGGCTGTGTGCCGATGACGCCACCACCGGCGAAGGTGATGCTGGCCCAGTTGTTCTGGCTCTTGAGCGTGGTATAACGGCCGTCCCAGTTGACGTCAGCTTTTACATTGCCATTTAGCTCGAAATTGCAGTTCCAATCCAACGGCGCGCTGGTTGAGGATTCCATATATCCCAACAACTTCGGGCACCACCACTTCACCCCGTAGTTGCTGGCGGATGATCCCAAACCGGTTTTTTCGTTCAGGCTCGATTCGCTGATGGTGGGCGCAATCCGCGAGTAATCATAGTGGTACGCCCCATCGCGGTACACGCCCGAGGTCTGGTAAAAATAATTCATGATGCTCAGATAGTTGGGTTTGTAGTTCACGTGGTCGTTGCCACCGTGCCGCAGACCCAGGTTATGGCCCAGTTCGTGAATGAAGGTACCTTCGCGCTGATCCTGTGTACCCATATCAATGATGCCGTCATATTCATCATTGTCCCAACTGCCCATCGATACGATGAAATCGGTGGCGCCTTTGGCAAAGGTCTTATCCGGCCAGCCGTTGCGCGAAATACCCGAGATTCCCCACCATTCATCGTTCTCAGTAAGGTCATGGGCGAAGATCATGTAATGGAAGATGCCATACCGGTTCCAGGAGAAGAAAGCATCTTTGTACTCCTGGAACTGTGTCCAGTCATAATCTCCATAGTAGGTGTCCGCACCCAGGGTCATATCTTCCGGAACCCCATTGCCGCCGCCCAGATTAAACGCGGCGTGCGTGCCGGCCGGCTCGCCGTAGGCCGCGCCGCCAGTGTCAATGTGAATGTTGACGCCAGTCGTGCCGTCCGGGTTGTTGACCGGGGCATCCGCAAACACATTCACGATATCCATCAGATGATCATAGTCCAACAGATGGTCGTGCCCGATGCCAGTCATGTAGTCGGCTTCGACAAACAGGTCCTTGTGCAGCGGGTCAGCGCCATATCCGGGCAAATCCAGGTCGTTCACGCCGTGCAGCTCCCAGCCGTCCGGCAGTTTATCGCCGTCCGAATCCTGGCTGCCATTGGCATAGGAAACGACCTGCGCCACCCACACAAACGGAATACCGCCGTGCGAAACGGTGAACCAGAAATCGTTTTCCGGTGGTTCGATCAGGTAGGTGAGATCCGCGGTCGCCGTATCCCAGGTGTTTCCGACTGGCCAGTAGACGCCGTTTCCATCCGGCACACTTTGTCCATTCCACTCAATACTTGGAAGCGAAGTTTCGAAAAACCGCGAATCTGGAGCAACTACATGGTTAAAGCCATCCGCGCCGATGAAGGTCGCCTGGGAAAGACCTGTCAGGCCGGTGGCTTTCACCCCGGTCACCGCCAGGTGAACGTTCTGCGCCCTGCCCGAGCCAATCGTAACAGCGCCGTTGTAAATCTTCACCGTTGTTTTGGGGTATCCGGTTTTCGAGTAGACGATGACCAGCGTCGCGCCATCCAGGGCAGGGGCAACAGGTTGCGCGCCGTATGGATCGCTGCCATCCGTCAGGGCCGAAGCAAAACCGGTCAGTTCGTAAATACCGTTACCGCCTTTTTTCATCTTGCCGGTCACGTCCGCGCGGTAGGCCAGTACAGGTACACTACCGTAATACTGCACCGGCCAGTCCGGGTTGGCCGCAGTGCCGACCAACGATCCTGTGATCGCAAGCCCATTGATCTTGCCTTTGTTGTAATAGAAGCCGGTCATTTTGGGCGGAGCCATCAGCGACCAGTACAGATAGGCTTTGACCACTTTGGCGCCGGCCGGAACGTCGTTCACGGTGATGGTGCCATAACCCAGGTTGCGCATGGCCACGCCGTGCGTCACATAACCGCCGTTGATGGTCTTGGAATAATAGGCCTTAAAATTCGCGCTCGCCTGTGCGTCGATGCCAGCGTTCTGGCCAGCGTACGCGGCGCATAATTCCGCGGGAACGCCCGGCCGGCAGACCGGCGCTTCATCTTGCGCAAAAACAGCCGCCTGCGGGGCAAGCAGCCCGGCGGCGATGATCAGAGTGAACAGAACACGCAGCAGTGTTTTCATGATGAATTGTTCCTTCAAAACAATGGGAAAGACAGAATGGGAAATTTTGTGAATAGGTACGAAGCGGCGAAAAAATACCCCTCTCATCACCTCCTCAGCCTGGTTGAGTGTTCCATCAATGGGAAGTCAAACAAAACGCGTGGCCGCGCAATGCAGACAACCAAAAAAACGCGACCCGCCCCTCTCCAAGAGATAACGTCGTAGAGGGGCGGCTGTTTCCCCGCTATCGAGCAAAAACCCGACGCGCGGCTTTACAAATTTGTCAGGTTGCGCTTGAGCGCTTGCGGCGCAGCCGGTCCCACAGCCAGCCGCCGCCCAGCACCAGCGCGCTGAGCGCCAGGATCCACGCCGGGTAGCGCCAGAAGGGCATTTTCACCCATCCCAACTCGGGATAGTAGCGGGTAAGGTACCACTGGGTGAAGAACCCCAGAAAGATCACTTCCACCACCAGCCAGCGCGCCAGCCAGGCATCGCGCTGCTCCAGCGCCCAGCGCAGCCCCCATCCGGCCAGCAGCGCCATCCACGGCAGGAAAATGGCGCGGTAGCGCGGGTTGTCCCACTGGTCGCCGCCCGCGCGCGCCGAGGAAATAAGCAGCCAGGCCAGCACTGCCGCCGCGAACCACAGCAGCGCGCGCCGCGCAGCGACCGGCCGGGCTTTGAACACAGTCCAGAAGCTGTACAGCAGCAGCGGCGCCAGCGCATACCAGCCCGTAGCGCGGGTCACATCGATGATCTTCCAGATCCACGGCGGGCGGGTGGCGGCCAGCGCTGCCGGCAGCAGCGGGCGCGCCAGCCCGTAGAGGGTGTAGAACACCGGGCGGAAGGCCTCGCCGATCTCGGCTACCGCCAGCTCGCCCTGCCCCGAA
>CALDSL010000359.1 GCA_937920255.1 uncultured Anaerolineaceae bacterium
TCGCCGGAGAACACCGCGGGGACGTAGTCGGCGGCCAGTTTTGCCACCAGGTAGTTCATCAGGCTGGAACGCACCAGCAGCGCGTCGAACGATTCCAGGTGGCGGATCACATCCGGGATGATTTGCACGATATCCGCGAAGGTGGGGATCACCTCGTGGTGGGTCGATCCGATATGGCGCGCCACCACGCGCGCCGCTTCCAAATCGGGCGCGCCCGCGAACCCGGCGGCGAAGGTGTGCAGCGATTGGGTATGCTGCCGGGCCAGTGCGGCCAGAACGCTGGAATCCAGCCCGCCTGATAGCCACGACCCAAATGGCACGCCTTTGCCCGCGCGTTTTCCCACGGCCGATTCCAACCGGCGGCGCAGTTGGGCGGCCACTGCCTGGCGCGGCTCGTCCACCGGCTCTTTCAGTTCCAACTCGAAATGCGCGGAAACCTTGTCTTTCTTCAAGCGCGTGCCGGGCGGCAGTTCGCGCACTCGCTGCACCTGCCCGGCCAGACCTTTCACTTCAGATGCGAAACACAAATGCCCGTCTTCGTTCCGGCCGTAATACAACGGCGAAACGCCCAACGGGTCGCGCTCTAATGTGAAGCTGTTCCCTTCGGGAGCAGCCCAGGCATAATGGCTGTCGCTAACGATATCTTCCGCGCGCCCGGCTGTTTTGAGCCGGTCGCCGGCCTCGGGCTGGCCTGCCGGCCAGCTCACCCCCATTGTCACGGCAGCCGTCGAATGAACCAGGCTGCCTTGCGGCCCGCGGTGAGCCATTTGCGCCAGCATCTGCTGCACGCGCTCACCCGCGTTGGGCGCCGCGATCCCTGCGATTGCTGTCAAGATTGATTTGCCTCCTTTGGCCGCTTATTTTGCGATGCGGCCCGCATACACCTTACGGTTTAGATTTTTCCGGGAAGGGAACACCCCTTCCTGGGCATCGCGCGCATCCTCCACCGTGATAAACGCTTTGGGATGCACGTTATGTATTATATCCATCACTTCGCGGATGTGCTTGCGCATCACCACGGTATACACCAGTTTTACCGGGCCGGTCGTCCCTTCGCCGTCGACGCCGGTTACGCCGAACCCGGCATCGTGCAGCCGCTTCATCACTTCCACCCCGCCGACCGGCACGATGGCGCGCACCACCAGCGTGCCAATCGCCAGCCGATCTTCCAGCAACATGCCGATGTAGTTGCCGGCGGCAAAACCGGCCGCGTAGCCCAGGTAGGAGGTGGCGCTGCCCAGGTTTTGCACCAGTTGGCCGATGGCTACGATCCAGATCAGCACTTCCACGAACCCCAGCAGCGGCGCCAGGTTGCGCTTGCCGCGCGACGTGAAAATGATGCGCATCGTGCCCAGGGTCACATCCGCCACGCGCGCGAGAAAAATGAGAAGGGGTAGGATCACCCAAGCATAGAAATCGGCATCACTTAATCCCAAGAATCCAGCCATAGCCTCTTCCGCTCCTTTTGATCGACGAGATCCAACCAACGCCTACCGGTCGAGCCGGGCCAAGACCTGCTCCAAATCCGATCGATCCCTTCACCTTAATCCTACCAAAAGATGGGCGGGCGCGCGAATCCAGCAGGGGCTTATAATTAAACCATGGTCGAATGGATAATGATTGCGCTGGCATTTGTGTGTGGTTCGCTGCCCTTTTCGGTGTGGCTGGGAAAGGTTTTTCTCCAACGTGACGTGCGCGCTTTTGGTGATGGCAACCCGGGGTCGGCGAACGTGTACAAAGCCGGGAGCAAAGGTCTGGCGGCACTGGTGCTGCTGCTGGATGTGACCAAAGCCGCGGTGCCGGTCGGGCTTTCATACGTGAATCTGGACATCCGCGGCGCGCCGATGGTGCTGATCGCCATAGCCCCGCTGGTGGGGCACGCCTTTTCGCCGTTTTTGCGTTTTCGCGGCGGCAAAGCCCTGGCCGTGGCCCTGGGCATGTGGATCGGCCTGACGCTGTGGAAGGCCTCGCTGCCCGCGCTGGTGGGCGTGGGTGTAGGTATGCTGCTGTTCACGTCGGTCGGCTGGGCGGTGATGGTCGCCCAGGTGTGCATCCTGGCCGCGCTGCTGCTGTGGATGCCCTCGCCCATCCTGCTGGCCGCGTGGGCGCTGCAGGCCGTGCTGCTGGCGTGGACGCACCGCGCCGACCTGCGCCACGCGCCGCGCCTGCGGCGGGGGAGTACCAGCAAGGGCATGCACACCCGGGGCCGGGCGGCCTAACATGGGGACGGACTTTCTGCAAAGCGAGCTTTCCCACATTCTTATCTTTCAGGCCATCGTGCTGGTCATCATCCTGAGCAACGCCTGGCTGATGCGCGCCTGCCGCCACGAACCGCCAGCCGATCTGCCCAGAGTTTCGATTCTGGTTCCGGCGCGCAACGAAGAAGGCAACATCCGCGCCTGCATCCGTTCGCTGCTGGCGCAGGATTACCCAAATTTTGAAGTCATCGCCCTGGATGACCAGTCCAGCGATGCCACCCCGGCCATCCTGCAGGAACTGAAGGCGGAATACCCGAACATGAAGCTGGTCACTGGCGTGCCCTCCCCCGACCCGCGCATCGTGGGCAAAAACTGGGCCTGCGCCCAGCTCGCGCGGCGTGCCAGCAGCGACTTGCTGCTCTTCACAGACGCCGATACGCAGCACCACCCCAACACGTTGCGCGTGCTGGCCAGCGCCCTGGCCGGCGAGCAGGCTGACCTGCTGACCGGCTTCCCGCGCCAGCACATGCGCACCTGGGGCGAACGCCTGCTGGTGCCGTTTTTTGGCTGGGCGTCGCTGTGCTTTACCCCGTTGTGGCTGGCGTACCGCCTGCGCATGCCGGTGCTGGCCAACGCGGTGGGGCAGATGCTGCTGTTCCGCCGCGAGGCCTACCAGGCGGTGGGCGGCCATGCCGCCCTGGGCGCATCCATCGTCGACGACCTGGAGCTGGCGCAGCGCATCAAAGCCGCGGGGTTGCGCTGGCGTTTGATTAACGCCAGCGATTTGATCGCCTGCCGCATGTATTCCGGCGGCCGCGAGGCGTACGAGGGCTTCTCCAAAAACTACTTCGCCGCCTTTGGTTTCCGCCTGTTGCCCTATCTGTTCATTTTTGGCTGGCTGCTATTCATGTTCTGGCTGCCGCTGCTCACGCTGGTGGCGGCTACAGAGCCGCCGGCCGTGGCGTTTACCTGCATCGGATTGTCGCTGCTGGTATGGCTGGTGCCGTACGCGCAACTGCGCATCCCTCCCGCGCTGGCCCTGCTCTACCCGGTCACCATCCTGGCCAACACCGTCGTTGCGCTGCGCTCGTTATGGCTCAGCCTGACGGGCGGCATCATCTGGAAAGACCGCCCGTTTGCCCGCCAGCGCTGGCGCTGGCTGTGAGCAGCTATTCGGCCTCGTCTACCGCGGCCTGGAACTGCGCCTTGAGGGTCGAGAATTCCAACCCTTTCAGGCTTAGATAGTCCTTGATGACGGTTCCAGCGGCGGGCATGGGTTCGCCCAGGATGCTTTCGACCTGCTCCTGGGTGACGCCCCAATCCAACAGGTTTTGGAAGGTTGTTTTCCCGGTGACGCTGCGCTCGGCCGGCCCGCTCCCCTCCACGTGCTCCTCCGGCGTGGCCGTGGGCTGCGCGGCCGGCGCTGTTGGCGCGGGCTCGGCAGGGGCGCTGGACGTCGCGTCGCTGCCGGCGATATGCGTTTCCAGATAGGCTGCCTGTTCGGGCAGCATTTTGCCGTTGGCATTGAGAATATCCACCGCCTCCGGCAGCAGGTAGGTGTCTTCAGCGGCGCTCAGATCGTAGGGCAGGCCGCGGTAAAAGGCCACGAACAGGCGCACTGACCCGGTGCCAATCTCTACCGGCTCGCTTGCGTATAAATCCTCCAGGGATTTGAGCGGGTAGGCGGCCGGGTCCGCGTCACCCGGCAGCCGGAAAGCGGCTTGCAGATCCACCAGCGGTACGCCAAACAGATCGCTTACCTCGCCAAAGGTATAGGAGCCGCGAATATCGGCCGGGTTGTATTCCCCGGCGGCATCTCCAACGGCATACCGCACCGGCTCTTTGGTCGATTCCGTCTGCCACCAGTTCATCGCGCTGGAAACGCCAATTCCACCAAACAGGATCGCAAAGACCAGGGCCGCGAGTGTGTAGGAGTTGAGTTTCATCTTATTTTGCTCCGGCGGGTTGGATTTCAGGGGCTTTGTTTTCGCGCGGCATACGGCCGGCGGCAAACATGACCGTACCGGACACCGGGCAGCGCGCCTCGGAGGTACATTCCAGGCAGGAAATGCACTGGTGGTCGCGGACGATGGTTTTCGCGCTCACGTTGATATTCATCGGGCAGGTGATGTCACACGCCAGATCCAGCTTGCAGGTGGAGGCCGTGCGGCGGATGCTGAAGACGCGGAACAGGTTGGTCAGGCCCAGCACCGCGCCGTACGGGCAGGCATATTTGCACCACGGCCGCTCGACGAACAATGAAGCCGCCAGCGTCAGCCCCAATACAACCAGCCCACCGATTGCC
>CALDSL010000360.1 GCA_937920255.1 uncultured Anaerolineaceae bacterium
AGTTTCAATCCTCTCTATCGAGGTGGGGGGATTCGAATAGCTCCCAAAAAATCTCCCCCAATCGCTTCCAATTGCCATTATAGCACGTTTTTTTGCGAGCGTGCGCAAGCTCCGCGAGCACCTTTGAGATGAACGACCAAACTCCGATTTTCTCATCTACGCGCGCCGCCTGGCGCATTGGCCAACGCGCTGTAACGCGCTCAATCGCCGCCCAGCTTCGCCGCGCGCCAGAATCGAGCGGAATGCGCGTTTTTTCGCGCCGCGCCGGCGTTTGCGCCCCCTCCACCGCGCGTGGTAGAGTCAGGCGAACAGGAGCGGAAGTTCGGATATGCCAGAGGCTTCTTTTTCCACCCAACCCGATGCCCTCGCCGCCGCCCGGCAGCTATCTGACCACGCCTTTCACCTGCTCTCCAGCGCGCGCTGGCTCGACCGGCCTTCCTACCGGCGCTGGCGCCGCCAGTTCCGCTGCCAGCGCCGGCCCCCGCCCGGTCGGCTGTCATTCTGGGCGCGGCTGCTGCAGGCCGCCGGGCTGCTCACCACCGACCGGCTCCCCCGCCCCACCCTGCTGCTGCCCGCCTGGCTGATGCGCGGCCCGCTGGAACAATCCGCCGGGCTGCTGGCCGCGTGGGTTAACATGCCGGAAACCGCGCGCACACGCCAGGTGCGCTCCAACCTCCTGCGCAGCTTGCGCCACAACCCGCCAACCGGCCTCAAACCCTGGCAGCGCCGCGAGCTAAGCAGCCTGCGGCTGCTGGGCATGTGGCAGGAGGATGATCTCACCCCCCTCGGACGCGCCGCGCTCAGCGGCCTGCCCACCCCTGCCGGCCAAACCGGCGGCGGCGCGGCGTGGACGATAGGCCTGTTCGCGCTGCAAACCAATCCCGCCGCGCGCGCCGACCTGCTGTGGGATCTGGAAGCCTTCCTCCAGCCCTATCTGCCCGGGCGCTACCTGCTCACCCACGCCGCGCTGCGCGCCGCCGCCGCGCGTGGCGACCTGAACGAGCTGTGCAGCATCCTCGAACAGGGCGCCGGGCACAAACTGCCGCCCGAACTGCGCCGCCGCATCCTCGGGCAGCCCACCACCCGCCTGCTGCGCGGTTGTGTGCTCGAATTCAGCAGCCCGTCAGAGCTGGCGCGCGCCCGCGCCAGCCCCACCCTGGCCCCCCTCCTGGAGCGCCTGCTCAGCACCCGGCATGTCCTGGCCGGTGAGGATGACATACCGGCGCTGCTGCGCGGGCTGCAGCGCTTGGGCATCCCGGTCGACGCCTCCGCCGCCCCACCCTCGCTCGTTGCGCCGCCCGCCGGGCTCACCCAGGAAGACTATGCGCATCTTTACCGCCTGGCGCTGGAGCACTCGACCCATCCGTCCGTATCTCCCGGACTGCTCGACCGCCTGGCGCAGAACGTGCCGCCGGCCGTACGCCGTGCAGCCCGCCGCCAGGCGCGCGGGCCGCAGCCGCCCCCCGCCGCGCCGCCCCCGCGCGCCATAGGCGCTCCGGTTCCGCTATGGCGCGTGCAGGAACTGCGCCGCCTGGCCAGCCTGGAAGAATCGGTCACCGTCTTATACCAGGCCGCCGGTGGCCAGCCGCCGCGCCGCCGGCATATCCTGCCGCTCCTGGTGGAGCAGCGCGGCCAGCAGTATTACCTGCTGGCCTTCTGCCACGAGCGCCGCGCCAACCGCACCTTCCGGCTCGACCGTATGCTCATCGAGGGCGAGCGCGCTAAAAAATAAAGATGGTGCGTTCCGGCAGCACCAGGCCCGTTCCAATCACCTCAATGCGCCCCACGTCGTTTTGCGAAATGAAATACAGCCGGATGCTGTCGGTCTTTGATCCCATCTTTTTCAGTTTTTTGCGCAATTCATCCAGATCGGTCTTTTCCAGCCGGCATTCGAACACGCTGTACTGCACGTGCTCGCCATACCCTTCCAGCAGCTTCATCACCTTCGTGCGCCGCCGCGTGCTGGAAATATCGTAGCTGATCAGAACGAACTGTTTCACCCCGGCAATCCTCCCGGCAGCCAGGCAAAGCCTAGCGCGCCAGCAGCGGCGTATAACTCGCGGCCTCGCCGGTCACCAGCCGGGCCATGCTCTCCGCCTGGCGCGAAAAGATGCGCCGGTAAGACGTGCGCTCGCCCGGGAGCGGGTAGGCCACCACCTCGTTCACGCGTTCTTCATAGAGCTGCACCCAGCGCTTGCGCCATTCGTCGGTCAGGTACACCCCCTGGCCGGGCCGGTCGGAGCGGGAAGGCTGTTCCTCCTCGTCGTCCTCGCCATCCGCTTCGCCGGCAGGCGCGCCGCGAAAATCACGCGGGCTGATCATGCGCCGGTTGACCACCTGCAGCACCAGCGAATCGACGATCACCGGCCGGAACTCCTCCACCAGATCGAGCGCCATCGAGGGCCGCCCGTAATCCACAGCATGGAAGCATCCCAGATACGGGTCCAGGCCAATCATCTGGCAGGCCGCGATCATATCATTGAGCAGCAATGTATAACCAAAGGAGAGCAGCGCGTTGATCGGATCCGTGGGGGGATAATAGGCGCGGCGCTCGAAGCCCCACCCTCCCCCTCCTGGCGGCGGCGCGAGCAGGCGGCGAAAGATGGAAAAGTAGTTTTTGGCCGCCATGCCTTCCAAGCCGCGCAGTTCGTCCGCGTTGCCGGCCGATTCCACCCGCTTCTGCATCGCGTCCATTCCGGCCAGTTCTGGAGCAGCCCAGCCTGCGCCGTGCGCGTTGCGCCGCACCAGCGCGCGCTGGTTGTTCACCTTGCCAAGCACAATTGCCCGCGCCACGCCCAGCGCCTTGCCGGCGTCGGCCGTAAACAGGGCCTGGGCAAAACGCAACCGGCTGTGCTTGTGTTCGGGCCCGCTCACGCGCGAGACATAACGCCCCGAGCCGGTCAGGTAAACAATATCCACGCCTTTGCGCGTCAGCGCAAACATGGCGGCGGTTGTCACCCCCACGCCGCGGCCCACCAGCACCAGGCGGTCAACATGCACCAGTGGAATTTCCTCCAGCACATCCTGGCCTTGCGTCAGCACCAGCCGTTCGCCCACCTTGCGCACCTGGGTGCCAGCTTTGGTCACATAGATCGTTGGCATATCCGCTACTCCTCCATCAACCGCCGCCTGCGCGGGCGCTCCGGACGGCACACGCTGATGGCGCCGCCCAGCCAGTTCACTTCTTCCGCGGGTGAGTAGATGCGCGTTTTTTCCGCGTTCAGCTTCAAGTGAATCCTGCTCAACGCCACGTATGCCTGGTTGTAGGCGCGTTCGGCCGCCATCTGCGTAGGGCCAAACACCACCCAATCGTCCGCGAAGCGCACCAGCGTCAACGCTGCCCGCGACATCGACACATCAAAAGCGTGCAGGTAGATATTCGCCAGCAGCGGAGAAAGCGGGCTGCCCTGCAGCACGCCCTGACCGACCGGCGCTACCCGGCGGTAGAGCACATAAGCCGCCGCGCCAATGCCCACCGCCGCGCCCACAAACCCGCCGCCGGCCAGCGCGCCGCGGCGCAGCAGTTCGCGCCCCGCCGCAGATTGCAGCTCGCGCGCCAGGCCCGACCCCAGGCGCAGCAGGGCAGGCCGCAGCCAGCCGGCCCCCAGCGCCGCGCCGGAAGCGATCAGCCCGCGCAGCGCCGATCCTCGAGCAAAGTCTTCGCCCTGGCGGCCATCCCAGTCCCAATCCGCGTAATCATCCGGCTCAGCAGACTCATACCCGTAGCGTTCAGAACTGCGCGCCTCTCTCGCCTGCCACCCAGCGTCATCGCGCTCCTCATCCGCCCAATCGCCAGGTTGGGTCACTTTGGCGATGCTTCTTTTCACCTGGGTGGCAATCTGCCCGGTATTTTCCGCCAGCGACGGTCTGCGCGCGCGTGGGGGGCAGTTTTCCAAAATACCCACGCTGACCCACTGCTGGACGAGCGCCAGAACGGCCGTATCTCTTACTTTCAATTCGATGCGCTTCAGCAAAAGCGCGTGGTCGAGCGAGTCGAAGCATGACTCGATATCGCCATCCACCACCCAGCCGTTGCCGGCTGCGCGGATCTGATTGGCCTGCTCCAGCGCATTGCGCGTGGACAGCCCGGGGCGAAACCCGTACGAACAGGGCAGAAAGCCTGGCTCAAAAATCGGTTCCAGCACCTGCTGCGCTGCGCGCTGCGCCACCCGGTCCGAGACATTCAGAACCGCGATCTTGCGCACACCGCCGTTTTTCTTGGGCATGCCCGCCACCACGGGCGGCTGGGCACGGTACGTTCCGCGCAGCAGCGCGTGCCGTAAGGCGGAAAGCTGGGCCGGCAGTTCTCGCTCAAAATCGGCCAGCGAAACCCCATCCGGTCCGGATGAACGCGCCCGGCGCACCTGGGGAATATTGCCACGAACAGCGTGCCACGCGGCCAGCAAATTTTCCGGCGCGGCCAGCATTTGCATCAGGTTGTCGTTTTGGGCTTGCAACCGCAGCGTAGAGCCCCGTCGGCGCTTCTTTTCCGGTTCCAGTGGATCAAAAAGTGAATTTTCAGGTGTCATCTTACCCTCTTCAGACAGCAGGAGCGGTATCAGCCTCACCGGCCTCAGCAGCCGGCCAGGTTGCGCTCGCGCTCAGGACAATTTGTCCCGTATCCAGAAAGAACACCCAGCGGCAGGCATAACCAAACGTCAGATCAATGAGACGGTCGTTTTCCCTGGCTTTTCGCACCGCGCGCCGCATTGGGGCAGAGTCAAATCGCCCAACCGCCACCACCCGTTCGCGCGCCACCATGCCGCCGGGTCCGGCATCCCACAACCCAAGTGGATGATCAGGCCGCACAGCCCCCTCCTTCGGCCAGGTTCTTCTGGCTGGCCTTCAGGTTCATCACCGCTTCCACTGCCAGCGCGTCGGCGATGCGGTTCTGCTCGCGCGGCACGTGCTGGAACTGCACTTCGCCAAAGCGCAGCACCACGCCGCGCAGCAAAAAGTTCAGCCGGCGCAGCTCCGGCGCGTGCACCTGCGCCATGCCGGTCATCTGGTCCACCAGCACCTGGCTGTCGCTGCACACCGTCAGCCGCAGCGGGCGAAACGCCTCCAGGCGGCGAAGGGCAAACAGCACGGCCGTGTACTCGGCCTCGTTGCAGGTCATCCCACGCGCCACGCCCTGCCACAGGTGCACGATCTTCCCCGTTTCGTCGTATACCACCGCGCCCACGCCGCTGATCCCGTATAACGGTTGGATCGCGCCATCGGTATAGACCTTCCACACGCGCACTCTCGGTTTCCTTCGCAGATTGAACATGGCACACCCCCTTGATGCTTATCATACCGGCCGGTGCAAGCTGTACCCTGAGAAAATCTCACCATCCTGCGCCCAACATCGACGTTCTACAACCTCTTCCAATTTAGACCATCCCGGTTAGAATTCATTAAGAGAACGATACGCATGAAATACACCTTACCGCTCTTCCCGCTCGATACCGTCCTGTTTCCCGGCATGCCGCTCTACCTGCACATCTTCGAGCAGCGCTACCGCGACATGCTCAAGTACGTGGTCGACGGGCAGTCCATGACCTTTGGCGTGGTGCTCATCCGCCAGGGCATGGAGGCGCTGGGGCCGCTGGCTACGCCCTACCCCATCGGCTGCAGCGCGCGCGTCATGCAGGTCGAGCGCCTGCCCAACGGCTGTTCCAACATCACCGTCGTCGGGCAAGACCGCTTCGCCATCCTGGATATGGACGCCACCTCCCTGCCCTATCTGATGGGCAAGGTGCAGCCGCTGCCACTGGAAAATCCGCGCCCGCTGGACGTGCTGCGCGGGATGCGCAGGCTGCGCTGCCAGGTGCGCGATTATCTCAAGCAGATCTCGGTCTACGGCTCCGACGGCCTCGACCTGACCGAGCTGGAACTGCCCGACGATCCGCTCAACACGCTGCACATGGCCGCCGCG
>CALDSL010000361.1 GCA_937920255.1 uncultured Anaerolineaceae bacterium
CCTCAAAGCCAAACACGCCGGTGATCATGCCGTTCCAGCGCAGGAAGAACGCCGGATCCTGTAGCAGGGCCGGGAAGAAGCGCAGCGTAAACTGGCTGGCCAGCAGCCCGGTGATGTACACGCCGTAGACGTGGTAAATGGCGTACGGGATGATCGTCAGCAGCGCCATAGCCCACACCTGCCTGCTCTTCAATGCCTGCAGCAGGCTCATGTGTCCCAGGATCAGCCCCAGCCAGGCCGGGGCGATGAAGAACACCGCCACCGATTTGACGAAAATCGCCCAGCCGGCCAGCAAGCCGGCAGCAACCGCCCGCCCCCAGGTGGGACGGCGATACCAGCGCAGCATCCCCCACCACGCTGCTACGATGGATGCGATCATCAGCGGCTCGGGCTGGAAGGAGCGGCTGGCTATGGCCGCGAAGGGCAGGATGAGCATATACGCCAGGGCAATCACCCCGCCGTTGGCGCCGGTGATATCGCGCGCTATCCAATACAAAAAACCGGCGGCGGCCATCCAGAACAGGATCGAAAAGACGCGCGGGATCCACAGGTACTCCCCGCCCGCGATCTTCCAGCTAAACGCCGCCAGCCGCTCGACGATGGGCGGCTCGAGCAGCATTTCGGCCTTCCACTGGCGCACGGCCAGCTCGCGCTTCCACTCCGGCGCGTTGTCCAGGTTTTCGTAATACATGCCGCGCGCAATCATCATCGAGTGCAATTGGCGCGTGGGATGAAAATCCAGCGGCGGATCAGTCAGGTCGTACAGGCGGATGCCCAGCCCCAGCGCAAACAACAACACCACGGCAATGATCGTCCACAGGCGGGAGCGCTCGAATAACACCGGTTGTTCTTCTTCAGCGGGTACAAATACTTGAGCCATTCTTCATGCATTCCTATCGGTTCGAAATTCGCGCCTTGCGGCGGCGCAGATACCAGGCACGCAGGCCGTCCACGTTGACCAGCAGGCTGGCGGCGGCGTAGGCCATGCGGTGCGCCTCGGCCAGCGCAGTGGGCGGGTGACTGGCCAGGCTGCGCAGGTACGCGCGCAGCGCCGGCCCGGGCTGCCCGCCGTCAAGCAGGTAGCGCGCATTCATGCGGTGCGCCCCGGCCCAGATTCTGCGCCGGTTGCTGGCAAAGCGCCCGGCCAGCGCCGGCTGCGCCTGCATCCACGCCACGATGCGGTAGGCCTCCTGCCCAAAGGCGGCAGCCTGTGCCACATTCTTGGCTGCGGCATGAAAGCGCGCCGCGGCCAGCGGCGTTGGCAGGTAGTGCATATCACCCTGCTGCGCCACGCGCAGCCACAGGTGATGATCCAGCAAAAAGTGATAACTCTCGTCCAGCGGGCCGGCGCGCAGCAGCGCCTCGCGCCGCATGAACACTCCCGGCTGGCCGATGATGCAGAAACGCATCAGCTCGTCCAACCCCCACGCGCCGTAGCGCATCACGTTGGTGGTCTCGCCCGCCGCGTCGATCGCCAGCACGTCGCCAAACACCAGGGCGCGCTCGGGGTTCTCCTCCAGCGCGCGCACGGCGGTGGCCAGCGCGCCGGGCAGGTACAGGTCGTCCGAATTCAGCCAGGCAACAAATTTTCCGCGCGCTTGCGCCAATCCCTTGTTGATCCCATCCGCCTGGCCGCGGTCCTTTTCCGAAACCCACCACGCCAGCCGGCCGGCGTAGCGCCGGATGATCTCCACACTGCCATCATTCGATCCGCCATCCACCACCAGCACTTCCATGCCCGGGCAGTCCTGCTCCAGCACGGAGCGCAGCGCCTGCTCCAGGTAGGCAGCCTGGTTGTAGGAGGGCATCACAATCGAGATCAGCGGGGTTTCGGGCATGGCATTCTACCCGAACAGGCTCTCGTATGGCACTTTGGGAAATACCGTCAGTTTGCCGCCCACCGTGGCGTCCAGCACCTGCCGCCCCGCCGCTTCGTACGCGGCGCGCGCCATGCGGTACGAGCGCTCCGAGGTGTCCAGGTCGGGAAGCTGCCAGCGGAAACCCTTGCCGAAATAGGCGGGCGAGAAATGGTTGGGGTCATCACCCTGGCTGACCACGGTGGTGTTGGGCTTGCCCTGGGTGACAAAATTGTGGTCCACGCCGATCAGGATCACGGTCTGGAAGCCCAGGAAGAAGGCCACCTGCAGCGCGGTATAGGTCACCGTTGCGCCCTCCCACAGCCGGCCGCGCACATCGCGCGCGAATTTTGGCCCGGTGTAGGTAGTGTAGAGGAAATACAGGTCGTCCGCCGGCTGCAGCCACTTGCGCGCGCGCCACGAGACGAACTTGGGCATGTCCAATTGTTGAATATCCTGCGCGCACTGCTCCACCACCAGATCGTTGACCGAGAGGTAGTAGGTGGTAGGAAAACCCATCTCCGGGAAGGCCAGGTAGATGCGGTTCATGCCCATGCTGTACTCGCCGCGCAGCTTGGTCAGGTCGGTCTGCTTGAGGCTGGGGCCGTTGCCGATGATAAAGCAGCGCTCGCCCTTGCGGCTGTCCTGCAGCGCGGCCAGGCGATTTCGGGTGTCGCGCCGCCAGGGATGGAAGCTGGCCTGCGGCCAGTCGCGCAGCCGCGCCAGCGCGTCGCGCCCTTCGCGCGCCGCGTTGAGCAGCGGCGGCGGAAGCGCCTGTTTGACGGTTTCGCGCAGCGTGCTCATTCGGTGCTCAACCGGGCGGTCGCGCCGCCGTCCACCACCAGGGCCTGACCAGTCATAAACGACGATTGGTTCGCATCTGCCAGGAAGTAGATCGCGCTGGCGATCTCGCGCGGCTGGCCCACGCGCCCGTTGACGGTCTTGCGCGCCAGGTTCTCCAGCCGCTCGTGGATGTTCCCGTCGCCCACGTGGCCGCGGTTCATCCCCGCGCGCAGCATGGGGGTATCCACCGCGCCGGGCAGGATGGCATTGACGCGCACATTGTCCGGCGCGAACTCGATCGCCATGGCGCGCGTCAGCGCCAGCAGACCGCCCTTGCTGGCGGCATAGGCGGCGATATTGGCCGAGGTCTGCACCGCGTGCACCGAGGAAACGTTGACAATCGCCCCGCCCCCGGCGTTCTTGAACAGCGGATAGGCCAGCTTTGCGCCCAGGAACACCGAGCGCAGGTTGGAGGCCATCACCGCGTCCCATTCTTCCACCGTGGTTTCGATCAGTGGCTTGGTCACCTGGTAAGCAGCGTTGTTGACCACCACGTTTAAATAGGAGCGGAAGGCGCGCGCCTGGTCATAGATGCTCTGCAGATTGGCCGGGTCGGCGATATCGAGTTGGATGAACAGCCCGTTTTGCGGGAAATCCGCGCCAAACGGGTTGCGGTCCACGCCGATCACCGTCCAGCCGGCCTCCGAAAAGATCTGCACCGTGGCCCGGCCAATCCCCCCCGCCGCCCCGGTGATCAACAGGATTCGTTCAGGATTATTCTGCATCGGTTCTCTTACCTCATCAAATCATCCAGATCCTCGCACGGGATCCCCAACCCGTTCAGCAGGTTGCGCACGGTGTTGAGGTGCACCCGCTCCCATGCCGCCGGACTGGAATTGGAGTTATGCGGCGCGAGCATCACATTGTCCATCGCGCGCAGCGGCGAATCGGCCGGCAGCGGCTCAAATTCGAACACGTCCAGCGCCGCGCCCCCGATCTGCCCGCTTTGCAGTGCGGCGATCAGTGCGCTCTCTTCCACCACCGGCCCGCGCGCGCAGTTGATCAGCACCGAGCCGGGCTGCATATAGGCGAAGGTGGCCGGGTTCATCAAGTGGTGGCTGGTGGGGTTCAGGTCGGTGTTCAGGCTGACATAATCGCTGCGTTTGAGCAACTCGGGCAGGCTGGTCATCTCCACCCCGTTCTCCAACAGGAAATCGGGCGCAATCGAGACGATGTCATTTCCCAGCAGCTTCATCCCAAAGGAGCGCGCGCGGCGCAAAACAGCCTTGCCGATGTTGCCCACGCCCACCACGCCCAGCGTGCATTCGCTCAGGCTGCGCCCGGGGATTTTGTCCCACAGGCCGCCTTTCATGTCACGGTCCATCCACGGCAGGCGGCGCGCGAAGGACAGCATGTAGCCCATCACGCTATCGGCCACCGGCAGGGTGAAGGCATTGGGCGTGTTGCCAATGCGGATCCCCAGCCGGGTGGCGGCTTCGCGGTCAATCGAGTCGATGCCGGTGCCCCACTTAGAGATGATCTTCAAGCGCGGGGCGCAGCATTCCATCACGCGCGCCGTGTAGCGGTCATCGCCGCAGATGGCGCCGTCAAACTGCCCCGCCAGGGCCAGCAGATCGGCTTCTTCCATGCGCTCCTGCACCTCTCCGGGCAGGATCAGTTCCAGCCCGTAATGTTCGAGGATCGGGCGAAAGCGGTGCATGTAAGGCAAAATATATGGAGCTGTAATTAATACCGTGGGCATGAAGTTCCCTCCGCGCCTGATTATACTCTACCCCCTCCCCTTCCCCTCCCCCAAAAATCAAAATCGCAAAAAACAGCGATTTTGATTTTTGGGGGAGGGGTTTCGTTTCTCAGGGAGTATCCAGGGTTTCCCGAATTTTCATCAGAACAGCATCGATATTGCTCATCACTTCATGATTCCAAAGGCGAAGCACAGTGTAACCTCTTGATTGGAGAAATTTCGTCCGCTCCTCATCATAATCGTGCTGATCCAGATGCTGGACACCGTCCAACTCAATTACCAACTTCCTGCGCGGAGCGCAAAAATCAACAATATATGGCCCAATCGCATGCTGCCGGCGGAAATGCACATCATCCAACTGTTTCTCCTTTATTACCCGCCATAGCACCTCCTCTGCTTCCGTAAGGTTGTGACGGTGCAGGTAAGCCAGGCTGTGCGTCTTTGGATCTGTTCGATAATGCGCCACGAGGCCACAACTCTTTCTCCTCCCCCAAAAAATTGTTCTTGTTTTGGGGGAGCCTTGGAGGGGGTTCTCCTCCCCCAAAAAGGCATTTTTTTCAAAGGAGGGCTGGGTATTTCTCCTCCCCCAAAAAATTGTTCTTTATTTTTTGGGGGAGGCCGGGAGGGGGTTCCCCATCCTATGCCTCAACAGCAAATCCGCCACCAGAAAATCCAACTCCTCATCAATGTCCCAGGCTTCCCCGCGCGGAATCTCGAACATGAGCGGGCGCTCGCCCAGGCGGTTGCGGCGCGCCTCGAGCGTAGCGCGCGAGAAGATGTACACGCACGAATTCTCTTCGTAGATCGGCGGCAGGTCCTGGGTTTGGAGCAGGATGGCCGGGTTGTGATTCACCGGCCGGGCCAGCGCATCCCACAGCCGCGTCTGCAGCCGGGTGACGCCGAACAGCGAATCGTAGGCCGGGTAGCGCGCCAGCAGCGCCTGCACCGCGCGCGAAATCGTGGCGCTGCGCAGCAGCGGGTTGGTGCTGTGGGTCTGCAGGTACAGGTCGGAGGGGAACTGCGCCGTATCGTACAGCAGAATTTCGTTCATGGGGATGTCGTCCGCGCGCAGATGTTCGGGGCGGTCAAGCGTGTGCACCTGCGGGAAATGCTGGCGCAGCCCGTCCAGCACCTCTGGGCTGTCGGTATCCACCACCACCCGCGCAATTTCCGGGCAGTCCAGCAGCGATTGGATAATGTGCTGGTAGAGCGGCCTCCCCGCCAGCGGGCGGTAATTCTTCCCCGGCACGCGCTGCGAATGGTGGCGCATGGGAACAAGAGCGGTAATCACAGGTTGGGGCATAAGAGGCATCCTGAATAGAGATAGTAATCTTTATTTTACCGCAAACCAAACCATCGACAGAAAGACAACCCATCTTCCAAAACAGATGTAGGGGTGAAGCATCTGGTTGACTCCTGGCATATCAAAACCCCGAACGTCCTCCAGATGCTTCACCCGCCCCCAAGGCCATGAACCTTTTCAGCGGATAGAGTAACGTGCGGCCATCCCCGGGTGAAGCATCCGGAGAGAATCACCTCTTCCCCGCCGTGATTCGACCGGATGCTTCACCCCTACATTTGAGGTCTATTTTCCTCGTCGGTTTCCCATAGAACCGGGTTCAACTCGATATAATCCGCGATCCTTGCCCAATCTTCCTCATCACGGATGA
>CALDSL010000362.1 GCA_937920255.1 uncultured Anaerolineaceae bacterium
TGGGATGACATAGATTGAGCACAACCCTTTCGTTCTTATCCCCCATTCAGGAAAATCTCTTTGCCGTTGAAGCACTGATGCGCTCACAGGCCGACGGGAGTTATCCGGAATTAATTACTGCCCTGGATCTTCTGGTATCCGCCGGCGGAAAACGCATCCGTCCCGCGGTAAGCCTGCTGACCGGCAGGATGCTCAACGCGCCGCAGGAAATCCTGCTCAACCTGTCCGCGGCGATTGAACTGCTGCATACTGCCACCCTGGTGCATGATGACCTGATCGACGGGGCGCTGCTGCGCCGTGGCGTTGCCACGCTCAACGCGCAGTGGACACCCGGCGCCACTGTGTTGACCGGTGATTTTATGTTCGCCCGCGCCGCAAAACTGGCCGCCGAAACCAACTCGGTGCCGGTGGTGAAAATGTTCTCGCAAACCCTGGCCATCATCGTCAACGGTGAAATCACGCAGATGTTCGCCAGTCGCTGCAATATTGACCGCAAGGACTACTACCACCGCATTTATGCCAAGACGGCCTCGCTGTTTGAAACGGCAGCCGCGGCGGCTGCAATCGTCAGCGACGCGGACGAAGAGACGACCGAAATCATGCGCGTGTACGGGCATGAGATCGGCGTCGCGTTCCAAATTGTGGACGATATACTCGATTTCACCGGTGACCAGGCGACGGTGGGCAAGCCGATTGGCAGCGATCTGCGCCAGGGGCTGATTACCCTGCCTGCGTTGAAGTATATCGAGACGCACCCGGATCATCCGGCCTCCGCCAGCCTGCTGGCCAATGAGTGTCCGAAAGACGAAAACCAGATTCGCAGCCTGATTGAGGCGATCCGCATGAGCGATGCCATCATGCAGGCGCACGAGGAAGCCTGCCAGTACGTTGAGCGCGGGCTGGATAGCCTGTGTAAGCTGCCACGCTCCTTCGAACGCGACCGGTTGGAAGAACTGGCCGAGTATATCGTCAAACGCGATTTCTAAATCAACTTCCCGCCCTCGCGCGGGAAGTTTTTTCGATGGAAGAAAAGCTAGTCGCGTTTAACGGACCATCCAAAAAGATTTCACCGCGCACCGTCCCGCACCGTCCCGCACCGTCCCGGTGTTCCTTCGGGAAAGGAAACGCGAAGAAGATTATTAATCGCTTTTCTTCGCGTTTTTCTTTCCCGAAGGAACATCGGGACGATGCGCATACTTCGCACCTTCGCGGTTCGCTTTTGTGCGAATTATCATATAAGCATCATGAATAGTATGGATAGGCTGAATGGTCACGAATTATTTTGTTAAAAAATTCGTGACCATTCGGCCTATTCGTGCTATTCGTGATACTTTTCTCTTCAGGATAATTGTCATCCCATGATACTGACATATTGGAGTTGGCGAGGTTGAAAAAGAAGGGTATCTTTATGTAAGCCAAATGAATTTCCAATCGTTTTTTATTGCGAGCCATAAAATTATGTCCGAAAGCGAAGAGATGTACCTGGTGACCATCGCCAGGCTGAACGAAAAAGGCGAAGCCGGCCCGGTGCCGGTTTCTGTGCTGGCATCCGAGCTCTCGGTCATGCCCGTCTCCGCCAACCAGATGATCCGCAAACTGGAGGAATCCGGCTGGCTGATCTACACGCCGTACAAAGGCGTCAGCCTGACCGACAAAGGGCTGGCGCGCGCGTTGCGGGTTTTACGTCACCGCCGGCTGTGGGAAGTTTTTTTGGTCGAACAGCTAAAAATCCCAGCCGTCGAGGCCGCCGATATGGCCTGCCGGCTGGAGCATTTCCTGCCAACCCCCGCGGCAGATCGGCTCGCGGCGTTTCTGGGCAACCCTTCCATTTCCCCCGCGGGCAGCCCCATTCCCCCCGCCGACCCGGACACGCCCGGCCTTCTGGATATTCCCATCAGCGTGATGGATATCGGCGCGGATTGCGAAGTCACGCGGATCGAGTGCGACCATGCTACCAGAACATTTCTGGCGTCCGAAGGCATCACGGCGGGTGAAATCGTACATGTTGCCGCCATAGGCGGCAATGGATCGGTTCTGGTGCAGTCCGGCACGGGTAACAGCACATACGTTTCATCCATGCTGGCCAAGGGATTATGGGTCCGGCCCTGCCAGGAATAGTTCAGCCTATCGCAATAACCGATCATGCCATACAATAGACCGTTCTTCCGCCCACCAACAAAATAAACCAACGAGCCATCATGAATCAAACACTCACGACACAAAACACACCCGCCGCGACCTGTCATGGCGCGCCACAGACGAATATCAGCGATCTGCCTCTGATCACCATCGTCGGTACGCCCAATGTAGGCAAGAGCGTACTGTTTAACACCCTCACCGGCATTTACGTCACCGTTTCCAACTATCCGGGAACGACCGTTGAAGTGACACGCGGCAAGGGACGGTTTTCGGAGTTGGAAACCGGCGTGATGGACACCCCTGGCATGTACGGCCTGCTGCCCATCACCGAAGAAGAGCGCGTGGCGCGCCAGATTCTGCTGACAGAGCACCCGGCAATGATCGTGCATGTGATTGACACCAAGAACATCGAGCGCATGCTGCCGATGACCCTGCAGTTGATCGAAGCCGGGCTGCCGGTAGTGCTGGTGCTCAACCTGCTCGACGAAGCCGAGCGCGTCGGTTTTTCGGTCGATATTCAAAACCTGCAAAAAGCCCTGGGCATCCCGGTGTATGGCACGGCGCTCTCTTCGGGGCGCGGCGCCAGGGAACTCAAAACGGCCATCGCCGGCCTGTTGACCAAACCCGGTTTCACCCAGCCAGCCGCCAAAATCCATTACCCGGCGCGCATTCAAGAGAGTATTGATACACTCGAAGAACATCTACGCGGCAGTTATGCGCTTGCCAACCGGGCGGTGGCCGTGCTGCTGCTGCAAAATGACGCCGAAGTGGCCGAAATGGTACGCCAGCGTGAACCGGATGGCGGCGTCGAAGTGTTGGAGCTGGCCCAGAAAATTCAGACCGGGTTTAACCAGCCGCTCTCCTACCTGATTGTGCGCGAGCAGCGTCACGCAGCCGAAAACATTTTGTCCGAACTCATCACCCGGCCGGCGCAGCGCCCCAGCACGTTTGCCAACCGCTTGAGCGACGCGATGATCAATCCGGTCACCGGCCTGCCCCTTCTGCTGGCTGCGCTGTTTGTCATGTACCAGTTTGTAGGCGTGTTCGGCGCGCAGACTCTGGTGGCGTTGCTGGAAGAAAACCTGTTTGGCAATATCATCAACCCATTCATCGACCGCATCCTGGCCGGCTTCATCCCCTGGCAGGTGA
>CALDSL010000363.1 GCA_937920255.1 uncultured Anaerolineaceae bacterium
TCTCATACACCAAAGCCAAAGGATAATACTGCATGGCCGATATTCTTAAGGTGGAAGGCCTGGAGACACATTTCCGCACTCGTGAAGGCACGGTTCACGCGGTCAACGGTGTGTCATTCCATTTGAAAGAGGGCGAGACCCTGGGCATCGTTGGTGAAAGCGGTTGCGGTAAGAGCGTCACCATGATGTCCATGCTGCGCCTGATCCCAATGCCACCCGGAAAAGTTGTAGCGGGCAGCGCACTGTACCAGGGCAAAGATCTGCTGAAGATGTCGGACGAAGAAATTCGCCACGTCCGCGGTTCGCAGATCTCCGTCGTGTTCCAGGACCCGATGACCTCCTTCAACCCGGTGCTGACCATCGGGCGCCAGGTGGCCGAACCGTTGGAGACACACCTGGGCATGTCGCGCAACCAGGCGTATGAACGCGTCACCGACCTGATGAACCTGGTGGGTATTCCCAACCCCAAAGACCGGTTGAGCGACTACCCGCACCAGTACTCGGGCGGGATGCGCCAGCGCATGATGATCGCCATGGCGCTCACCTGCTCGCCGCAGATCCTGATCGCCGACGAGCCCACCACCGCGCTGGATGTGACCATCCAGGCGCAGATCGTGGAGCTGGTCAAGCGCCTGCGTGACGACTTGGGCATGGCCATTATCTGGATCACGCACGACCTGGGTATCATCGCCGGCCTGGCTGACCGCGTGGCGGTCATGTACGGCGGGTTGATCATCGAGGAAGCGCCGGTCAAGGAACTGTACACCAACCCCGAGCACCCCTACACCATCGGCCTGCTGGGCAGCCTGCCCCGCCTGGATGCCAACCAGCGCAAGCGCCTGACTTCCATCGAAGGCCTGCCGCCGGTGCTGTTCGACAAACCCACTTCCTGCCCCTTCGCCCCGCGCTGCAAGTACCGGGTGGAGAAATCGCTGTGCGAAAATCCCCCCCTGATGCAGGTGGGACCGAACCATCGGGTTGCCTGCTGGGTAGATACCAAAACCGGGAGACTGCGTTCATGAGTGACAACGGTGCGTTACTGCAGGTAGACAATCTGGTCAAATACTTCCCCATCATGCGCGGAGCAGTGATCCGCCGCCAGGTCGGCGCGGTGCACGCGGTGGATGGGGTTTCCTTTAATATCCACGAGGGTGAGACCGTCGGTCTGGTGGGCGAATCCGGCTGCGGAAAGTCGACCACCGGGCGCACCATCTTGCAGCTCTACCGCGCCACCTCGGGCAGTGTCATGTTTGAAGGGCACAACCTGGTGACGATGAAGGGCGAAGAGCTGCGCAAGATGCGCCGCAAGATGCAGATGATCTTCCAGGACCCGTATGCCAGCCTGAACCCCCGCATGACGGTGGGGGATATCATTTCTGAGCCGCTGCTGGTCCACGGGCTTGCCAACCGCAAGCAGGCAGAAGAACGTGTTCAAGAATTGCTGCGGTTGGTTGGCCTGAACCCGGCGTATGCGAACCGCTACCCGCACGAGTTCTCGGGCGGCCAGCGCCAGCGCGTTGGCGTTGCGCGGGCATTATCGCTGCAGCCTTCGCTGATCATCTGCGACGAGCCAATCTCGGCGCTGGATGTGTCGATTCAGGCGCAGGTGGTGAACTTGCTGGAAGACCTCCAGAAGCAGTTCAACCTCACCTATCTGTTTATCGCGCACGATCTGTCAATGGTACGCCACATCAGCACGCGCGTTGCTGTGATGTACCTGGGCGTGATCGTCGAGTTCGCGGATCGGGATGAGCTTTACGAGAACCCGCTGCACCCGTACACTCAGGCGTTGCTTTCCGCGGTCCCCATCCCAGACCCACTGGCGGAAGAAAAACGCCAACGGCGCGTGCTGCAGGGCGAGATTCCCTCGCCGGTCAACCCGCCGTCTGGTTGCCGCTTCCGCACCCGCTGCCCGCTGGCCGCCGAAGTTTGCGCCCAGGTGCGCCCGGATTTCCGCGAGGTGAAACCAAGCCACTTTGTGGCTTGTCACATGGTAGCTTGATGCTATCATATACCTGTCTCAAGCACACTTTCGGGTGTGCCGTTTTTCCATTAATTCTCTAGAGGAGGAGAAACATATGCGTTCCAAGTGGTATGTGTTGTTTGCGTTTGTGATCATGGCCAGTATGCTTTTGGCCGCCTGCCAGCCCGCTGCCCCGGTCATCCAGACCGTGGTTGTGACGGAAGTGGTCGAAGGTGAGGTCGTTGAGCGTGTTGTCACGGCCACACCCGAACCCCCCGCGCCCGAACCCGAGGTGGCTCCCTTAACATCGAAAGACAAGGAAACCTGGACCCAGGCTAGCTTCGGCGAGCCTGAGACCCTTGACCCGGCCCTTGATTACGAATCGGCTGGCGGCGAAATCCTGACCTACGTCTACGATACCCTGATCTTCTACAACAAAGACAGCGCGGTCGATTTCGTTCCCAACCTGGCCACCGAAGTTCCCAGCCTGGAAAATGGCGGCATTTCGGAAGACGGCCTGACCTACGTCTTCAATATCCGCGATGGCGTCAAGTTCCACGACGGCTCTGACATGACCGTGGAAGATGTGGCCTTCAGCTTCCAGCGCGGCATCCTGCAGGGCGGCCTGTCCTCCCCGCAGTGGCTCTTCACCGAAGCGCTGTTTGGCTCAGGCATCGACGACATCACCCTGCTGGTCGCGGATGATGGCTCCCTCTACGACGATCCCGCCGCCCTGGCTGAAGCCGACCCCGAGAAACTCGTGGCCGCCTGCGAAGCCGTCAAGGCCGCGATCGTTCCCGATGAGGCCGCCGGCACCGTCACCTTCAAGCTCGCCAATCCCTGGGGCGCGTTCCTGGCCGCCTTCCCCGGTTCGTGGGGTTCGGTCATGAGCAAGGCCTGGGTGGGCGCCAACGGTGGTTGGGATGGCGACTGCGCCACCTGGCAGCAGTACTACGGCATCACCTCCGAAACCTCCACCAGCACCCCGATTGGCTCCGAGCCGATGGGCACGGGCATGTACAAGTTCGATCACTGGACCCGTGGTGAGGAAATCGTTCTGGTCGCCAACGAAGATTACTGGCGCACCGAACCCATGTGGGAAGGTGGTCCCTCGGGCGTTCCCACCAGCAAGACCTGGATCAACAAGAACGTTGAAGAGTTCTCCACCCGTCTGTCCATGCTGCAGGCCGGCGATGCCGATTACATCGACATCAACTCCGACCAGTGGCCGATCGTTGACGAACTGGTTGGCGAGATCTGCGACTACCAGACTGGTGAATGCGTACCCAGCGAAGATCCTGCGCAGCCGCTGCGCATGTACCGCAACTACACCACCGGTAACCGCACAGACCTGTTCTTCAACTTCAACATCAATCCGGAAGGCAACAACTTCATCGGCTCCGGCAAGCTGGATGGCAATGGCGTTCCGGTGGACTTCTTCAGCGATGTCCACATCCGCCGCGCTTTCGCCTACTGCTTTGACTACGACACCTATGCCTCCGACGCTCTCCAGGGCGAAGCTGTGCGCTCCAAGACCCTCATGCTCCCGGGCATGATCGGCTACGATGAGAATCAGCCGGTCTTCGAATACGACCCCGCCAAGTGCGAGGAAGAATTCAAGGCCTCCACCATCACCAGCGAAGACGGCGCCAGCGTTTGGGATACCGGCTTCCGTGTGACGATGGCCTACAACACGGGCAACACCGTGCGCCAGACCATCGCCCAGATCCTCCAGCAGAACGTCGCGGCCGTGAACGAAAAGTTCGTGGTCGAGGTGACAGGCCTGCCGTGGGCTGCCTTCCTGCAGGCCCAGCGCGCCCGCCAACTCCCGCTGTTCACCGTTGGCTGGATCATGGACCTGTACGACACCCACAACTGGGTTGTTCCCTACACCACCGGCACCTATGGCAACCGCCAGGGTCTGCCCGCTGAGCTGCAGGACCAGTTCCGCGAGATCTACGGCCGCGCCGTCACCACGGTTGACCCCGCCGCGCGCGCAGAGATCTACAAGGAATTCAACACGCTGTACTACGAACAGGTTCCTGGCCTGATCCTGTACCAGGTCAACGGCCGCCGCTATCTGCCCAAGTACGTGGAAGGTTTCTACTACAACCCGATCTTGAGCGGCATGGTGGACAACTTCGTGTACGCCATCAAAGAGAACTAATCCTTCTCTGATGGGTTAATCGGACTTCTGGCTGGAGAAGCGCGGCCCCAGGCTGTGCTTCTCCAGCCATCCCCGCTCCGGCGGGAGTAGTATTGGAGCTATTGGATGATCGAATATATCGTCAGGCGCGTACTGCTCTTACCTGTCATCCTGTTTGGTGTGACGGTTTTAATCTTTGGGATGATCTCGTTTCTTTCGCCTGCCCAGCGGGCGGCTCTGTATGTACGCGACCTTCCCAAAAATGACGCCGCGATGGAAGGCATTATCAAGCGTTACGGCCTCGACCAGCCGATTTATGTCCAATATTGGAACTGGCTGGTAGGTCGCGAAGACCCCAACACTGGCAAAATCACCGGCGGCATCCTGCGCGGCGATTTTGGCTACTCTCGCACCGGCGCCGAGCCGGTGGCGAATATGATCCGCCGCCGCTTCCCCGCCACGATCGAACTGGCGTTGTTATCGTTCTTCCCGATTATCGGTATTGGCACGTATCTCGGAGTAATCGCTGCAATAAATCATAATAAGCCAATCGACCAGATCGGCCGTATTTTTAGTATTGTGGGTTACTCCTTCCCCTCATTTGTGTTCGGCTTGCTGGTGCTGATGCTCTTCTATGCCCAACTGCAATGGTTCCCGCCGGGTCGCGTTTCCGACTGGGCCAATGCGATCATTATGGGCAAAAGCTGGAACCAATATACTTCGCTTATTACGATTGACAGCCTGCTCAACGGCCGCCTGGATATCTTCTGGGATGCGCTGCGGCATATGGTGCTGCCAATCTTAACCCTTTCGTACATCAACTGGGCGCTGTTCCTGCGCGTGGCGCGTTCTTCCATGCTGGAAACCCTGCGCCAGGAGTACGTCACCACCGCGCGCGCCAAGGGCCTCAAGGAATCCGTGGTGATCAACCGCCACGCCCTGCGCAATGCCCTCATCCCGGTGACGACCATGGCCGGCCTTACCGTGGCCAACCTGCTGGGCGGCGTGGTCATCACGGAGACGATCTTCAATTATCCGGGCATCGGTTCCGCGGCCGCGGAAGCCGCCGCCCAGGTGGATATCATTACCGTGCTGGCGTTCACACTGCTCACCGGTTTCATCCTCATCATCGCCAACCTGCTCGTTGATCTGGTGTACGCCTTCCTGGATCCTCGTGTCCGCCTGGCATAAGAAAGGACCGGATATGACTGCACCCCTTATTGCTGACGAAAAGGAAATCACACCTTCCGCTCCTGCTCCGGTCGGGCTGTATGATCTGCCGGTGCGCAAAATTGGCAAGCTGGAAGAGAAACTCGGTCCTGAAACCTACCGCATTTTGCGCGGTATCGTGCGCAACCCGCTGTCGGTGATCGGCGTGATCCTGATCGCGACGTTTGTCCTGATTGCGATCTTCGCTCCGGTAATCGCGCCCCCCAAGAACGTTACCAACCCGTACATGATCCCGCGCGACGGGTTCAGCCCCACGCCCAAAGAGCCGGGTACGGCCTGGCGCAGCAACCCGCCGCCGCTGCCGTTCTACTGGACGGCGCTGACCGGCAAGGAAACCTGGACGCATTTGTTCGGCACTGCCTCCGGCCAGTACGATATCTTCTACGGCGTGATCTGGGGCACCCGCACCGCGCTGCGCGTGGGTATCATCATCGAGTTCTTCTGCTTAATGCTGGGTATCTTTGTCGGCTCGATGTCCGCCTATTATGGCGGCAAGCTGGATATGATTTTGATGCGCATCACCGAGATCTTCCAGGCGTTCCCGTACTTTCTGGCCGCCATGACCCTCTCGGCTATTCTCATCCCGGCGATTGGCAAAAGTCTCATCCCAGCCATCATCGCGCTGGTGTCGTTTGGCTGGATGGGCTACGCGCGCCTGATCCGCGGCGATATTCTCTCGGTGCGCGAGCGCGAGTATGTGATGGCCGCGCGCGTGGTGGGCGTGAAGGATAACCGCATCCTCACCAAGCACATCATCCCCAACGCCATCTTCCCCACCCTCGTGGTGGCCTCGCTCGATATCGGCACCATCGTGGTCAGCTTCGCGGTGCTCAGCTTCCTGGGTATCGGCACCGAGGTCGGCTACGCCGACTGGGGCCAGATCATCAGCTTTGCGCGCAACTGGATCCCGCAGCTTGCCCGCTACTGGTACATCGTGGTCTTCCCCGGCGTGGCGCTGATCCTGTTTGTGCTGGGCTGGAACCTGGTGGGTGACGCCATGCGCGACATCATGGACCCGCGCATGCGCGGCTCTGGCCAGGGCGAGTAGGCTTTCTTCTGTAAGCGCAAACCAGGTACGCTTCATCCCGGAGCGTACCTGGCTTTTTTACCCCGGAGACCTATGCACTTTCGACGCCTGACCGTTCTGATCGTCCTCTTTGCCGCCGTGGCCGTGCTGGCCGCCCCGGCCTGGGCGCAGTCGGGTAACCCGCAGTCGACGCCTACCGCGCCGGACATGCCCCCCATGCCGCCCGTCGACCGGCTGGCGCCGCCGCCCACCGTCTACCCGCCCACCCAGGCTGGCGACGGCGCGCAGGTATACTACCAGGTGTGCATGACCTGCCACGGCGACCGCGGCCAGGGGCTGACCGACGAATGGCGCCTGTCGCTCGATCCGGAGGATCAGAACTGTTGGCAGTCTGGCTGCCACCACACCCGCCGCCCTCCGCAGGGGTTCATCTTCCCGCGCGAAGTGCCGCGCGTGGTGGGCGGTGGCGCGATGGCGCGCTTTTCCACCGCGCTGGACCTGTACAATTTTCTGGTGGCCGAAATGCCCTACCAGTTCCCCGGCAGCCTGAGCGAAGACCAATACTGGCAGCTCAC
>CALDSL010000364.1 GCA_937920255.1 uncultured Anaerolineaceae bacterium
CCGCGCAACTGGTTGTCGATGCGGCGGGCTTCATGCCGCTCGGAGCCGATGATGTGCAGCCCGCCCAGCTCGCGCACGCGCTTCATATCCTGCATGGACTGCTTGAAGGCCAGCACCGCTTCTTCATAAATGCCGTAATCTTCTGGGCTGACCTTTTCCAGCGCGGCCAGTCGCTCTTCGTTGTTCATCACATACGGGTCAACGCCGGTACGCGCCAGCACGCGGTTGGTGTCGGCGATAATTTCTTCGGGCAGTTCGCCGCCCAGCTTGATATCGACGCCGCGGCCGGCCATATTGGTGGCGATGGTCACCGCGCCAAACGCGCCTGCCCCGGCGATGATCTGCGATTCTTCGTCATGCTTGCGCGCGTTGAGTACTTTGTGAGGCACGCCGCCCTGCATGGCCTTCACCAGGCGGGGCGTGTCGCTTTCTTCCAGGTTCAGCAACTTGAGCAGTTGGGCGACATTGGCCGGGTCTTCCGGGTTAAGCGAGACCTCCAGCCCCAGGCCTTTGACCAGGTTGCGGATATCGCCGGTTTGCAGCCGTTCCAGCGGCGTGTTGAGCGGTTCCAGCTCGGGGATGGCGCGTTCGTCCTGCTCGCGCCCGGTTTTTTCCAGGTAAGCCTGGTGCGCCAGGGTGGTCTGCATCAGTCGCCGTACCGGTTCGGCCGAGAGGCGGTCGGACAGGCGGTCGGAATGCTCGACTGAGGTGGTGCCCACCAGCAGTGGGCGGCCCAGCACGTAGTAGCGCACAACCTCACGCGTGATGGCGCGCAGTTTGGCTTCCTCGGTGCGGTAGACCACATCGGGATAGTCCTTGCGCTTCCAGTACACCGGCTTGCGCTGCGAATCGTGGCTGTGGGTGTAATAGGTGAAACGGTAGCCTTCTTCGTCTTTGGCATCCACGGCCACCAGGTCCATCTTTTCGCTCGCCGCGCGGTATTCCAAATTGGTGGGAATGGGCAGCACGTCCAGCTTGTAGATCTTGCCAAATTCTTCGGCTTCGGTGGCGGCGGTACCGGTCATGCCGGCCAGTTTATCGTACATGCGGAAGTAATTCTGCAGGGTGATGGTGGCGTAGGTGACGTTTTCGGCCTCGACCTTTACCCGTTCTTTGGCTTCCACGGCCTGATGCAGGCCATCCGACCAGCGCCGTCCGGGCATCAGGCGGCCGGTGAACTCATCCACGATGACGACCTTGCCGCCCTGCACCAGGTAATCCTTGTTGCGGCGGAAGAGGAACTGCGCGCGCAGCGCCTGTTCCAGGTAACCCAGCAGGCGCGCCTGTTCGGGGGTGATGTCTTCCGGGCGCTCGGGGTCGCGCAGGGGCTCGCCTAGCAGTTCTTCCACGTGTACCTCGCCGATCTCGGTCAGCGAGACAGAGCGGTCTTTTTCATTGACTTCATAATCTTCGGGGATCAACTGGCGCACCACTTCGGCCATGCGCTCGTACTGTTCAGTCTCTTCCGAAGCCGGGCCGGAGATGATCAGCGGGGTACGGGCTTCGTCGATGAGAATGTTGTCAACCTCATCCACAATGGCATAGTAGTGCCCGCGCTGCACGCGGTCTTCCAGGCGCATGGTCAGGTTATCGCGCAGGTAGTCAAAACCGAACTCACTGTTGGTGCCGTAGGTGATGTCAGCTTTGTAGGCTTCGGCGCGCAGTTCCATGCGCATCTGGTGCTGGTCTTCGTGCGGCGATTCTTTCTTGAGATCGATGATAAAAGCCATGCGCCCGTTTTCGGTGCGGGTGGCCATCTGCAGCACGCCGACCTTCATATCCAGCGCATGGTAGATGGGGGCCATCCAGCGCGCGTCGCGGCGGGCCAGGTAGTCGTTGACCGTCACCAGGTGCACGCCGCGCCCGGTGAGCGCGTTGAGATACAACGGCAGGGTGGCCACCAGGGTCTTGCCCTCGCCGGTGCGCATCTCAGCGATGCGGGTATGGTGCAGCGCCAGCCCACCGATCAACTGCACGTCGTAGTGGCGCAGCCCAATGGTGCGCTTACTGGCCTCGCGCACCGCGGCGAACGCCTCGGGCAGCAGGTCGTCCAACGTTTCACCGTTGGCCAGCCGCGCTCGAAACGCGGCGGTGCAGCCGCGCAGTTCGTCGTCGCTGAGCTCTTCAAACCGCGGCTCGAGCTTGTTGATCTGCTCGACAATCGCGGTGAATTTATCCAAATCGCGTTTAACGGGATCACCGCCGAGAAAGCGGGCAATTTTCTGTAACATAGAGTCTCACCTTTCCTCAAGCGATAGATTATAGCAGAAAAGAATGCCCTAGAGAACGGGCGACACGCCGGATACTGTATAATGATCTTGACGATATTGGTCACATTTATTTCCGGTGTCCCGCCTGTGACAAGGAGCGTGAGCCATGGCAGTTCCCATTCGCGATGAGGTTCAGGAAACGGCTGAGGACGTTTGGCGTGTGCCGGCCGGGCAGCAGTTAAGCGTGCGTCCGGCGCATATCGCCATCAGCGTGGCTTTGATTGTGATCGGCGTTCTGGCCGGGGCGTTTGGGAGCATCAATTTCCCCCTGGGCTTTGGCGTAAATTTCTTCTGGACTGGGATCACTGTGCAGCAGGTGGGCGCGATCTGGTTTGGGGCGTGGGGCGTGCTGGCCGGGACGATCTTTCCCATTTTCTCCAACATGATCACCGCGCAGCCGCTCGACCTGCCCGTCACAGTGACCGCCGCTCCGCTGTACGTCTCGCTGGCGTATATTCCGGCCAACTTCTTGCAGGCGTTTCTGCCGGCGTGGGCCTTCCGGCGGTACCGCGCCGACCCGCGGCTGCGCTCGGGCCGCGATTACATCATTTTGCTGGCGGCGATGGTGGTTTCCAGCGCGTTTGGCGCGCTGTGGTCGCCGCTGGTGCTGCGCATGTTTGGCATGTTGGGCAGCGAATCGCTGCTGCTGTACATGTGGGGCTGGTTTGGCGGCAATGTGGTGGCCGGGTTGGTGTTCAACTTCATCCTGATGCAGGCGTTTTCCGGGCTGGTGGTACGCTCCAGCGCGTTCGTGCGCCGCTGGTGGGCCTGACAGATTAAATCGACAGCACCCGGCAGCAGGCTGCCGGGTGCTGTCGTTTAAAGTACCCTACTGGTGAATGCTGTGGCCTTCGACCGCTTCGGCGGCTTCCATCAGCACCTCGCTCAGGGTGGGATGGGCGTGGACGTTGCGGGCGATCTCGTTAGCGGTCAACTCCATGCGCTGCGCCAGGGTCAGTTCGGGCAGCAGCTCGGAGACATCCGGGCCGACCAGCGCCGCGCCCAGTATCTCGCCGTACTTGGCGTCCGAGATGATCTTGGCCCAGCCGGCGTAATCGCCCAGGCCTAGGGCTTTGCCATTGGCCTGGAAGTTGAAGCGCCCGACCTTGACGTCGAAGCCCTTTTCCCTGGCCTGCGCCTCGGTGTAGCCAAAGGAAGCCACCTGCGGGTGCGAGTAGACGGCACGCGGCATCATGGTGTAATCGAGGGTGATGGTTTCGACCCCGGCGATATTTTCGGCGCAGACGATGCCCTGCGCGGAGGCCACGTGCGCCAGCAGCAGCTGGCCGGTCACATCGCCAATGGCCCAGATGCCGGGCACGTTGGTGGCCATGCGCTCGTCGATTTTGATAAAGCCGCGTTCGGTCAGTTCCACCCCCGCCTCTTGGAGGCCGATATCGGCGCTGTTGGGCTTGAAACCGATGGCCACCAGCACCTGTTCGGCTTCCAGAGTCTGCTCGCCGCCCTCCGCGGCGACCTTGACGCGCACGCCGCTGTCAGTAGTCTCGACCGACTGGACTTTGGTGTTGGTGAGCATCTTGATCCCGCGCTTGCCGTATTCTTTGGCCAGGGCGGCGCTGGCTTCTTCATCTTCCAGCGGCAGCACGCGCGGCAGCATTTCGACGATGGTGACTTCGGCGCCGTAGCCACTCCACACGGAGGCGAACTCGATGCCGATGGCGCCCGCGCCGATGATCACCACCGACTTGGGCAGCCGTTCCTGCAAAATGGCCTCATTGTAGGTAAGGATCTTTTCGCCGTCGACCTTGAGGTTGGGGATCATGGCCGCGTAGGCGCCGGTGGCGATGATGATATTTTTGGCCTTCAGATCCTGCTCTTTGCCGTCATTCATCGTCACGTGCAGCGTGTCTTTTGCGGTCAGCTTGCCCGTACCCATGAACACGTCGATCTTGTTCTTTTTCATCAGGAAGGTCACGCCTTTTACCAGCCGGTCGGAGACCTGGCGGCTGCGCTTGACCGCCACACTGAAATCGAGCTTGAGGTTTTCGAGCGTGAAGCCAAATTCTTTGCCACGCTCGCGCAGCGTGTGCGCCACGTCGGCGTTTCTCAGCAGCGCCTTAGAGGGGATACAGCCTACGTTCAGGCACACCCCACCCAGGTATTTTTTATCGACAATCGCGGTTTTCAATCCAAGCTGCGACGCGCGGATGGCGGCCACATACCCGCCCGGCCCGGCGCCCAGTACGACAACATCATAATCAGCCATTGCTTTCCCTCTTTCGATCTTTTATGTACACCCAGTAATTATATAACCCGGGAGGAAAAGCATCACGAATAACACGAATGGGCCGAATGAACACGAATATTCAATATTTTCTGATTCGTTTTATTCGGGTTTATTCGCGTAACATCGCCCTGTGGGTTCGTGATGCTTTTTTCTTCAAGCCCAACCCTCCAGAGCCTCGACTACTTTTTGCAAGAATCTGTCCGCCGAGGAGCCGTCGAGGATGCGGTGGTCGAAGGTGAGCGAGACGTACACCATGGGGCGGATGGCGATGGCGTCGTTGATGACCACGGCGCGCTTCTGGATGGCGCCCACGCCGAGGATGGCGCACTGCGGCTGGTTGATGATCGGCGTGGCGAACAGCGACCCGCTGATGCCGTGGTTGGTGATGGTGAACGTGCCGCCGCGCACCTCATCCGGCTGCAAGCGGCGCGAACGCGCGCGGTTGGCCAGGTCGTTGACCGCCCGCGCCAGGCCCAGCAGCGACAGCCCGTCGGCGCCTTTGATCACCGGCACGATCAGGCCTTCCTCGCCCAGCGAGGTGGCCATGCCGATATTGACCGCGCCGTGAACCACGATGCCCTCGTCGCTCCATGAGGAATTGACCAGCGGCACGGCGCGCAGCGCAGCCACGCTGGCGGCCACAAAGTAGGGCGTGAAGGTCAGGTTGGCGCCGGCCTCGGCAAAGGCGGTTTTGTTGGCCGCGCGGTGCGCGGTCACCCGGCTCAGATCGGCTTCCATCACAGTGGTAACGTGCGGCGAGGTGTGCTTGCTGTGCACCATGTGCTCGGCGATCGAGCGGCGCACG
>CALDSL010000365.1 GCA_937920255.1 uncultured Anaerolineaceae bacterium
TCGACATTTTTATCTTTGGCCAGCCGCGCCACCACGGGCGAGATAAAGCCCAGGTCGCGGCTGCGGTCAACCGGCTTCTGCGCGGCGTCCTGCGCCGGCGCAGCCGGCTGATCGACCGCGGCGGTCGGTTCGGACGAAATGCGCGCTTCTTCCGCGGGCTGCGGCGCGGCGTGCGCTGCCGTGGCTGGCGCGCCGCCTTCAGGTAAATCCTCGCCCGGCTGGCCAACGTAGGCCAGCACCGTGCCGGCTTTGACCGTCGTGCCTTCCGGCACCAGAATCTTGAGCAGCGTGCCGCTGCCCGAGGAAGGCACTTCGGTGGTTACCTTGTCGGTTTCCACCTCCAGCAGCGATTCCATCTCCTGCACGGTCTCGCCCTCTTGCTTCATCCAGCGCGTGACAGTGCCTTCGACCACCGATTCACCCAACTGGGGCATGATAATTTGAGTCGCCATGGTTCTCCTTTCGCTCCCCCACTAATACTTCGCCAGGTCTCGCATGGCCTGGGCAATTTTCTCCGGGTTGACCATGAACCAGTCCTGCAGCGGGTGCGAGAACGGCACGGCGGGCACATCCGGCCCGGCCAGGCGGCGCACCGGGGCGTCCAGGTCGGTGAAGGCTTCCTCGGCCAGGATGGCGGCGATCTCCGCGCCGTACCCGCCGGTCAGGTTGTCTTCGTGCACCACCAGCGCTTTACCGGTCTTTTTCACCGATTCAAGCACCGTGGCTTTGTCTACCGGGTAGAGCGTGCGCAGGTCGACCACTTCGGCGTCGATGCCCTCGGCGGCAACTTTCTCGGCCGCCTGCAGGGCGTAATAGTGCATCATGCCGTAGGCGAACACGGTCAGGTCGCTGCCCTCGCGGGTGACGTTGGCCGGCCCGATCGGCACAGTAAATTCGCCATCCGGCACTTCGCCGCGGATCAGGCGGTAGCCTTTTTTCGGCTCGAAGAACATCACCGGGTTGGGGTCGCGCACCGCCGATTTGAGCAGGCCCTTGGCGTCATAGGGGCTGGATGGAATGACCACTTTGAGGCCGGGAACGTGGGTAAAGAAAGCCTCCACGCTCTGCGAGTGGTACAGCCCGCCGCCGATCCCGCCGCCGTAGGGCGCGCGGATGACCATCGGCACGGTCCACTCGCCGTTGGTGCGGTAGCACATCTTGGCCGCCTCTGATACGATCTGGTTGAAGGCCGGGTAGATAAAATCGGCGAATTGAATTTCGCAAATGGGGCGCATTCCATACAGCGCCGCACCGATGCCCACGCCGACGATCGAAAGCTCGGCCAGCGGGGTGTCCAGCACGCGCGCTTCGCCGTACTTATCGTACAGGCCGACCGTGGCGCGGAACACGCCACCACGCACGCCAACGTCTTCGCCCATCACAAACACACGCTCGTCGCGTGCCAGTTCTTCATCCATCGCCTGGCGGATGGCTTCAATCATGGTAATTTCAGCCATTGCGCACCTCTTCCGCGTACACGGGGTACATGCCTTCTTCGACCTCGGGGTAGGGAGCCTGCTCGGCGTACTGCACGGCCTCGTCCACAATGGCCTTGGCGCGCGCTTCCATCTCGTCATGTTCCTGGGCGGTGAGCCCGTCTTTCTCCAGCGCGGCGCGCGCCACCAGCAGCGGGTCCTGGCGCTTATGCTCTTCCACCTCTTCGCGGGAGCGGTAGGTACGGTCGTCATCATCCGAGGAGTGTGGGGTGATGCGGTACATGCGCGCTTCCACCACCGTGGGCCCTTCGCCGCTGCGCGCGCGCTCGGCGGCTTCGTTGATCACTTCCCACATCTTGAACACATCGGTGCCGTCGGCGGTGATGCCCACCAGCCCCAGCCCACAGGCTTTATCGGCCGAGCTTTTGACCGCCATCTGTTTTTCGACCCGGACGGAAATGGCGTACTGGTTGTTCTGCACCAGGAAAATGACCGGCAGTTTGTGCACCGCGGCCCAGTTGACCGCCTCGTACCACTCGCCCTGCGAGGTGGAGCCTTCGCCGATGGTGGTCAGCACGACCTTATCTTCGCCGCGCATCTTGATCCCCAGCCCGATGCCGGAGGCGTGCGGTGCCTGAGTGGCCACCGGCGCTGAATGGCTGACCGCATTGGCATCCTTCATGCTCCAGTGCGAGGGCATCTGCCGCCCGCCGGAGTTGGGCTCTTCGCGCTTGCCCATCAGGCTGAGCATAAAATCGCGCGGGCTGTAGCCCAGTGAAAGCATCAGCGCCAGGTCGCGGTAATAGGGGGTGACCCAATCGTGGCCCTTGCGCAGGGCAAAAGCCGCGCCCACCTGGGCCGCCTCGTGGCCGATGCCGGAAATATGAAAGGCAATTTTCCCCTGCCGGTGGAGTACCCAGGCGCGCTCATCCAGCCGGCGCGCCAGCAGCATGGTCCAGTACATCTCTCGCTTCATCTCGCTGGAAAGTTCCATATCCACTCCTTGATCCCAAACGTACCATATTCTGATGGAGAATGTGCAATTTCACCTTCTTCCTATTATAGGGGAAAGGCTGAGGGAAGGGAAATCATTATGAAAGGATTACCAGAATCACGGCACGTAGACCGCGAAATTATCGTAAAACACCTTCACGCCGGTGGAATAGCCGGTGACGATGCCGCTTTTGCCGGCCGGCAGCGGGTTGGGGTCGACCGCTTCCAGCACCTTTTCGCCGTTGACCCACAAGGAAAGCGAGCCGCCCACGCATTCGGCGCGGTACTGGTTGGCGATCATGCCTTCGCGGAACACACGGTCGTCGGTGACAAACTTCTCCGCCAGGGTTTCATAATAGCCTTCGTCCCAGCGGTAGATACCGTATTTCTTCATGCCGCCGGTCTCATAGACCGACAGGTCGTACACGTCCATCCCGTTGATGCGGCACGACAGGCCGATGTCCCACGGGCTTTCGTCGCCGATTTGCAGCGCGTCCACCTCCACGCGCACGTCTTCCAGAATTTCAGCGTTGGCGTTGCGCGAGAAGGTATTGATGTTATCTTCCACCATGGTGATCAAATAGCCGCCGTCGGTATATTCCTTGATCACCGAAGCATCATTTTGCAGCGGCCAACCGCTGGCCGGGTCGGAGAAATCGTCTTCAAAGCGCAGCGTCCAGGCGATGGCGGTGGGGGTGGGTGGAACAGGCGTCGCGGTCGGCTGCGGAATGGGCGTACTGGGCGGCAGGGTGGGCTGGACGATCACCACCAGCGGTTGGGTGGGCGCGGGCGTGGGGGTCGGGTCTTTGGCGCCAAAGAAGCCGGAGTTGATCAGCAAAAACACCCCCGAGAGGCAGGCAGCGATGATGGTTCCGACGACAGGAATAATGACTTTGCTCAGTTCCAGCGCGGCAGTCGTGCGCGGCGTCAGCGGCGGGGTGGCCGCTGGGGTGGGTGGTTTGGTTGGTTCGGATGGGGGAGTTTGTTCTGCCATTCGCTTTACCTTTCGTGCAGGATGAACGACAGCATACAGGGGGAATTCTATTTCATTGTACAACAAAGACCGCCGCACGGATGCGCGGCGGTCTGGTTTCTTGCCAAGACGAATTCTTACGATACGCTCTTGGCTACCTTATTCAATTTTCAATGTGCTGCTGGCGCTGCGCCCCCATGCGGATGGATCGTACATAGCCGAGAACTCGGCTGGCATGGCGGTGAATTCGCCGGCGTGCGTGGCGCGCGCCAGGTAGCGGAAGACGTATATCCTGGCCTTCGGCAGGTTGGTGATAAAGAAACGAACACGCCCTCCGCGAATTTCTTTGTTGTTGTACCCGTACTTCTCCCACTGGAAGAAGTCCCTTGATCGGTATTCAAATCCGCCCTCGTCAAAAGCCTTTTTGCCGCCGTCGTGGCTGGCATTGTTTAGCTTTTCGTTGATGGGTTGCAACCCCGCCGGCAGGTGATCCTCGAGGATCACGTACCAAAGGTCTTTATCAAGACCCTTGATCGTCAGTTCCACCCGCACCAATTGCCCGGGACGCACTCTTTTTGCCGGCTTGTTGGTTTCTACATCCACGTAAGCGCGGCTGACCTGCACCGACCCTAATGGATCCATGGAAGGCAGGTCCTGGAATAGCCGGCTGGTGAGCGTGTAGTACAACCGGCCTTCTCCGGTTTGCACGATCCTGACCAGATTCGGGCCGGCCTGCATCTGTTCAACCGGCAGGGAAATGGTGACGCCGCCTTCACCCGGCTGGAATGTCCCTTCCAGCAGCGGAGCATCGTTGACCAATATCTGGTAGGCCTGATTGCCTTCACTTTGTTGAACCGCCATCAGATAGTCGGTCAGGGCGAGCAAGGTATAGGCGGTTTCGTTGGTGCTTCCCCATCCTTGCGTTTTGCGCTCGTCCATCAGGTACTGCACCATCTTTGGGATCAGATCGTCCTCGGGCGCGATTTGCATGTAGGCGCTCAGTGCGAGGGCTGTCGAGCGCACCGTCGAGGACATCATCTTGCGATTATATTCCCCGTCGATATAACCTACAGGCCAGTAGGCGCGTTCATTCTTTATCTGCACGTCCGCGCTCAGGATCGAAAGAAGTTTGCGTGCTTCGGTAGCCTCCCCCACGCCTTGCAGCGCCAGCGCCAGCGCGGCCTGGCTGAAAGCATCCAGCACGGGAACGTCCTCCACCAGCGCCAGCGTCTGGTCGCGGTCACCGTACCCGGCGCGCGCCAGGCTGTAGAGCGCGTAGGCGCGGACGCGTGGGTTCATGTCTTCATCGGCGATCTGCTCCTGCAGATAGGTCGCGCCGCGCTCGATTACCTGGGCGTCCACCGGGTAGCCGGCCTCTTTTGTCACCGAAAGCCCAAAAACCACCCACGCGGTCTGGTAGATGTCGGTGGCGTCGTCGTACCACCAGCCCCAGCCGCCATCGTCATGTTGATAACCGTACAGGCGCTGCAAACCCGTGTCAATCAACTGTGGAAGTTGTGCTTCCACCCCGGGACGCTGCAGGCCCAGCTTGTTGACAACTTTGCCGACTGCCGCGTTGGGGAGGGCGCGACTCATCGTCTGTTCGACGCAACCGTACGGATAGCCGGTGAGGTATTCCAACCCGTCCAGAACGGAACCGCCAATCGAACGGCTGAGGTTCAACGTCACCGTGCTGCCGGGCAGCAGATGCGGCGGCAGCACCACCACGCGCGTAGTTTCGTCCTGGAATTCCCCGGCCTGGCTGACCCCGGACGGCATTGCCCGCTGCTGGACGTGCAGCGCGGTCTGCACCGCGTCTTCCAGGCTGCCCGATGCTGCGCGCATGGTGAGTGACACATCACCGGCGGTTTCGGCTGTGACTATCCAGGTGACCGGCCGCATTTCTC
>CALDSL010000366.1 GCA_937920255.1 uncultured Anaerolineaceae bacterium
ATTACCTCAACCGGCTGTGGGTCTACAACTCGGGCATCGACCGCTCGTTCAACGAATACTCCCCCGGCTGGGTGTTGCTGGGTTACCTGCTCCAGTGGGCCAACGAAAACGGCCGCGCCGAGTTTGACTTCATGCGCGGCGACGAAGACTACAAATACCGCTTCGGCGCCGTCGACCGCTTCGTCCTCCGCGTCGACCTTACGCCCTAAACAGCCATAATATAACAAACGAACCGCGAAGAGCGCGAAGAACGCGAAGAAAAACTAAAGATTTCCCTTCGCATTCTTCGCGCTCTTCGCGGTTCGTTTTTTCCTGCCCTTTTAATCCGCTTCTTCCGGCGTCACTTCCCACAGTTCCGCATCGGTGAACGTGCAGCGCGTGCCAAAATCCTTGTTCACCCCGCTGGTCACCGCGAAATACAGCTTTCCTTCCTGCTGCGCGCCTTCCACGTTCAGGAACGTCTTTACCAGCTCGTCGTTGTACAACACAAACGTGCGCAACTCGTTGACGATCAGCGTCACGTCATACTCACCGTTCGGAAGCTGCGGAAAACCGTAGAAGCTCTTACCCTGCGGGACAAAACGGTTGCGCGTCACCGTATTGGCGTACACAAAGCCATCCATGCCCAGGTACACCTGGTAATAATTCTCCCCATCCACCCGCCACAGAATAAACCCGCAGCTTGAAAGCGCCGCGTCGCGGGCCTTGCCGGCGTTCTCGTAACGCACGTGCGAGCGCAGCACAAACTGCTGCGGCGAATAGCCCGTACCGCGCACCAGCACATTCCCCGGGTTGGGCTCATCGCCGGAATAATCGTCCAGCTTGTGGTACAGGCCCTCGGCGCTCGGCAGCCAGCCCTTTTCCACATAAGTTTGCACCAGCGCCGCCATGCCCGCCGCCTGCTGCGTGGCCGTGGCGCGCGCGCGCTCCTGCTCCACCGCCACCGCGGTCGCGGATGCGATGGCGTTCTCGGTCGCCGCGGCCTGGGTCGCGGCCACGGCCGTTTCGCGCTGCGACACAGCCGTATACGCCACCGCCATGCGCGCCGTCGCCGAGGCCACCATCTCAGTCGAACGGTCGGATTCGACCGTTTGCTCCAACCGCTCGCCAACGATCACAGCCTCCGCCGTGCGCGTGGCGTCCCGGTTGGGCATCAGCGGGCCGCAGTTGGCCAGGCTCAGCGCCAGCAGTCCCAAAACCACCACCAGCCCGGCCGCCCCCCGGATGGTCTTCACCGGCTTATCGTTCATGGTTCGCGGTGACTTGCGCATCGTCTCCTCCGTCATTGGATGGACAACCCGAAGCAAATACTACCCGCGCTCCCCCCAAATGCGGATCAACTGGCCAAAGAACTGCACCTTGCGTCCCAACCCCTCCACGCTGATCCGCTCGTTCGTGCCGTGGATCAGTTTCATGTCTTCGCTGCTCATCAGGATGGGCGTGAAGCGGTAAACGTTGTCGCAGATCCCGGTGTAGTAGCGCGCGTCGGTCGCCCCCAACACCAGGTACGGCGCCACCGCCGTGTTGGGGAAGATCTGCCGGATCACCTTCGATAGGTCCTGATACGCCTGCGCGCTCGACGGCGATACCGGCGAAGCCTCGCGCACGCCATTATTTGCCATCGGCTCGAACGTCACGCGTTTGTCGGCCAGCGCGCGGCGCGCATGCTCGCACACCCCGGCGATGGTGTCGCCTGGCAGCAGCCGGAAGTTGACCACCGCGCGCGCTTCGCGCGGCAGCAGGTTGTCTTTGACCCCGCCCGAGATCATGGTGATGGCCTGCGTCGTGCGGATGGTGGCGTTGGTGCGCGGGTTGGCCGCCAACCGCTTCAGAATCGCTCCGCCAAACAGCCAGCGATTGGCCAGCAGGAACTGCATCGAAAACGGCATCAGCCCGCCGACCTCATCCAGCGTGCGCACGATCGAGTTCAATCGCGGCGGCATGGGGCTGGCCTCCAAACGCGCCAGCGCCGCGCCCAAAATGCCGATCGCTGTCTGGTCCGGCGGTGTCGAGGAATGACCTGGCTCGCCGCTGGCGGTGATCTCCAGGCTCAGGTATCCCTTCTCCGAGGTGCCCACCATCGCCACCGGGCCTTTGATCCCCGGCAGCATCCCTTCGGTCACGCCGCCGCCCTCGTCCAGCACGGCTTCCAGGCGCACGCCTTCTTCCGCCAGCAGCGCCGCGATCGATCCCGCTCCCAGCGCTCCGCTCACTTCTTCGTCCTGCCCAAAGGCCAGCAGGATGGTTCGCTGCGGGCGGTATCCCTCTTTGAGCAGGTTCTCCACCGCTTCCAGCACGGCGATCATCTGGCTCTTGATATCCAGCGTGCCACGCCCCCACACGTACCCATCCGCGATCTGCCCGGAGAACGGCGGGTAGGTCCACTCGCTCAACCCGGCTGCCTCCACCGGAACCACATCCTGATGCGCGGCGAACAGCACCGGCTCCAGTTCCGGCTTGCGGCCCTGCCAGGTGTACAGCAGCCCGTGCTCGTTGATGGTGCGCCGCTCCAGCGTGGCGTGCACGCGCGG
>CALDSL010000367.1 GCA_937920255.1 uncultured Anaerolineaceae bacterium
AACTTGACCTGACGGGAATCTCGATGGGGGCACTGAAACGAGAGACGCGCAAGCGCCTCTTTTTGATTTAATCGATAACCAACCTTTTACACTTAAACGGGTCCACGGCCCCCGTGGAATCGCACTTTCCAAGCGCTCCCGCGCCGCCATGTCCATCAACCACCGTGAGGCCGCGGAGCGGCCGGGAGAAGTTCCCACGCCCGCAGAGTGATAAAGATCGTAGGAACCAGGTTTTGCTCGAGAGGCGATCTCAGCGAAGATTGTACAACTATTGTACAAGTATTAGCGGTTTCTGTAAAATAGACTTAACCAAATGCAATTACCGGGCCGGCAAAGGCCTGTGGATACAAGTAACCTTAACAGTACAAATGGAGCGGAACGATGAGATGGTCTTGGAAAATTGCCCGCGTGGCGGGAATTGATATCTACATGCACACCACCTTCCTGCTGATCGTGGTGTGGGTTGGGGTGGCGAATTACATGGCCGGTCAGAGCCTGAACGCGGCGCTGATGGGCATCCTTTTCTTGCTGGCGCTGTTTTTGAGCGTGGTGCTGCACGAGTACGGGCATGCGCTGACCGCGCGGCGCTTTGGCATCGCCACGCGCGATATTACGCTGCTGCCGATTGGCGGGGTTGCCCGGCTGGAGCGCATGCCCGAGAAGCCCATTCAAGAACTGTGGGTGGCGTTAATGGGTCCGGCGGTGAACGTGGTCATTGCGGCGGTGCTGTTTGTGGGCCTGCTGGTGACCGGGACGATGCAGCCGCTCTCGAGTTTATCGCTTACCGACGGCAACTTTTTTGAGCGGCTGATGGTCACCAACCTGTTCCTGGCGCTGTTCAACCTGCTGCCGGCCTTCCCAATGGACGGCGGCCGGGTGGTGCGCGCGCTGCTGGCCTCGCGCATGGAGTACACCCGCGCCACGCAGATCGCGGCATCGCTGGGCCAGGGCATCGCCCTGATGCTGGCGCTGTTCGGCCTGTTCAACAACCCGTTCCTGCTGTTCATCGCCTTCTTTGTATGGATCGGCGCAGGTCAGGAATCCGATATGGTGCAGGTTAAATCGGTGCTGGCTGGCATTCCGGTCAACCGCGCCATGATCACCAACTTTGAGACCGTCGCTCCCACCGATCCGCTGGGGCGCGCAGTGCAATTGCTGCTTGCCGGCACGCAGCAGGATTTCCCGGTGACGGTGGACGGCCGGGTGGTGGGCATTCTCACCCGCGACGATGTGGTGCGCTCGCTGGCCGAGCATAACGAGAATACGCTGGTCTCGTTCCTGATGCGCAAAGAATTCCAGACGGTCGATTCATCGCAGATGCTGGAAAGCACGGCGCAGATCCTCCAGCCCGGCGTGCAGCCGCTACTGCCAGTGGTGCACGGCGGTGAGCTGGTGGGTATGCTGACCATGGAAAATCTGGGCGAGTTCCTCATGATCCAGCGCGCCGTCAAACAGCGCAAAATCGCGAACAGCTAGGGAAGGAAAAAGCATCACGAATTTCACGAATAAGCCGAATACTACGAATTTTCTTGAAGAACTATCCGTACTATTCGGTCTTATTCGTGAAATTCGTGTTGTATTTTCGTTTTATGCCCGTCTACTTCCGCCTGGGCTGTGGATGACCAGTACGAATTCGGCTTTTTTCTGCCCGACTTGCTTGCGCACGCTGGAGACGCTGCCGCGGTAGATCACTTCACCGGGTTGAGTCAGGTCGCAGGCTACCGTCACGGCCTGGCCGGCGCCAAACGTCTTGGCCACATCGTCGAGCAGCGCGCCCAGGCGGTAGGGCGTATCCATCAGCACCACCGCCATGCGCAGACCGCGCAGGCGGGTCAGTTCGGCTCTGCGTTTTTCCGGCTCGCGCGGTAGAAAACCGCCAAAGACAAACTGGTCCAGTTTGAAATCCAACACTGAGAGCGCCGCGACGATCGAATTGGCGCCCGGCACCGGCGCCACGCGGATGCCAAAACTGGACGCAATCGAGATCAGCAGGCTGCCGGGGTCGGCGAACACTGGTGTGCCCGTGTCGGAGATGAGCGCCATGCTCTGCCCCTGCGCCAGCCGCACCGCGATCTGCGAGGCCTGTTCCTCTTCGTTATGCTCGTTGAGCAGGATGATTTCCTTGGGCTCGATCTCCAGGCGTTTGAGCAGGCTGCTTCCCACGCGAAATTCTTCGCAAATCACCGCGTCTACGCTGCGCAGGGTGCTGATGGCGCGCAGCGTAATGTCTTCCAGGTTACCAATCGGCGTGGCAACGATATACAGCGTTCCCATGTTCTTGTTAGCTGGCATATGCACCTCGCATCCGGCTGAGCATTCCACGCTGCGGCGCGAAGAAAAACGCCAGCAGGAAGAAGAACGTGGCCGTCAGAACCACCGCGGCCCCCGAAGCTACGTTGGCATAATAACTGATGTACAGCCCGGCAATGCTTGACACCGCGCCAATGGCCGCGGAAAGCACCATCATCGCCGGCAGGCGTTTGGTCAGCAGGTAGGCGGTAGCGCCAGGGGTGACCAGCATGGCCGCCACCAGCCCGATGCCCACCGTCTGCATTGAGACCACCACGGTGAGCGACATCAGCACCAGCAGCAGGTTGCGCAGCAGCTCGCGCGGCATACGCAGCGTGGCCGCCAGCACCGGGTCAAACGAAATTACCAGGAAGGGCCGGTAAAGAAGAGCCACCACCGCCAGCACCCCCAGGCTGATACCAGCGGTCAGCAGCAGATCGCCGCTGCTCACGCCCAGCACGTTGCCGAACAGGATGTGGGTCAAGTCCACGGCATAGGTGCGGATCGAACTGATCAGCATCACGCCTAATGAAAGCGCCGCCGCAAACAGAATGCCAATCGCGGTATCTTCCTTGACCGTTCCAGACCGGGTAAAGTAGCCGATCAACAGCGCCACCAGCACCGCCGCCACCAGCGCGCCAACCATCAGGTTTGCGCCGACCAGATAGGCGATGGCGACGCCCGGCAGGATGGCATGCGCCAGCGCGTCGCCCAGAAATGCCATCGAACGCAGAACCACATAGCAGCCGATGACCGCGCACAGCACGCCCACCAGCAAAGAAGCCAGCAGCCCGCGCACCATGAAGTCATACGCAAAAGGTTGGAGCAGCCAGTTAATCATGTTGCACCTCGTGATGATGGTGCTGGTGCTCTTCATCCGGGCCGCAGCACTGGTCTACCAGCACGGCGTCCCCGGTAAAGAAGATCTGTTTGCCAAACGCATCCGCGAGCGCCGCGGCGCTGAGCGCTTCTTTTGGCGCGCCGTACGACACGAGCCGGCGGTTGAGCAACAACACGCGCGGGAAACGCTCGGAAGCCAGGGTGAGATCGTGGGTCGATACCATCACCGTCACGCTCTGCGCGCGCAGCGATTCGAGCAACCGCATGGTTACTTCCTGCGTGGTCACGTCAACGCCTGTGAACGGTTCATCCATCAAGAGGATGTGCGGTTCCTGCGCTAACGCGCGCGCCAGGAACACGCGCTGCTGCTGCCCACCGGAAAGATCGCCGATGGGCTGGCGGGCCAGGTTCAGCACGCCGAGCTGATCCATGCTACGCCGGACTACTTCGCGGTCCTGCGCGGTGAGGCGGTTGCGCCACTTGCTGCGGCCGTAGCGCCCCATGCTGACTACGTCTTCCACGGTCACCGGGAAGCGCAGATCCACCTCTTCGCGCTGCGGCACGTAGGCCACGCAGTCGGTATGCGCGCCGAGCGGTTTGCAATGGATGCGGATCCGGCCGGAGCGCAGCGGCAGCAGCCCCACCAGGGCTTTGAACAGGGTGGATTTCCCCGCGCCGTTCGGCCCCACCACCGCCACCTGCTCGCCGTGGGGCACCTGAAAGGTCAATTGATCCAGTACCGGCTTGCCGTTGTAGGATACAGTGATGTGGTCAAAGTCCAGCAGCGCCGGGCCGTTATCGCAGTCGTCAGGGTTCATTTTAAGGCCTGCACAATTAATTCAGTGTTATATCGCATCATGAGAATATAATCTCCCGCGCTGCCATCCGGCAGGGTGAGCGAGTGGGTCTGCAATCCGGTCACCACAGCGATCCTGGTTTCCGCGGCGAGCTGGTTGGCGAGCTGCTGGTTGGTGCCCGTTTCTAAAAAGATGGCCGGCGCGCCGCTGGAGCGGATGGTCTCAACCAGGGCAGCCATCCGTTGCGCCGACGGGGAGGCGCTGCTGCTGGAGCTGGGTATGATTGCCCCGACGACCTTGAAGCCATAACGGTCGGCGAAGTAGCCAAAACTCTCATGGTTGGTAACCAGCAGCCGTCGTTCCGGTGGGACGGTTTCCACCTGAACGCGGATCCAGGCGTCCAGCTCGCGCAGTCTGGCGATATATGCATCGGCGTTTTTCGTGTAGTCATTTGCGCCGTCCGGGTCGATCTGGCTCAGCCCATCGCGGATATTTTCTACGTAGCGTACCACGCTGATCGGGTCCAGCCAGAAGTGCGGGTCGATCTCGTGACCGTGCTCGTCTTCCGCTTCCGTCTCGTCTTCATGGTCTGGCTCGCGCGGCTCGAGCCCGGCGGATGCGTCGATCAGCAGGCTGTCGCCGGCATTCTCCAGCACTGGTTCCAGCCAGGTTTCCAACCCGGCGCCGTTGATTACGCTCGCGCGGCTGCCGGCCAGGCGGGCCACATCCTGCGGGGTGGGGTCGAAGGTATGCGGGTCCAGCCCTTCCGGAATGAGGCTGCCCACGCTCAACCGGTCGCCGGCCACATTGCGGGTGATGTCGGCCAGAAAGCTTTCCACGGCAATCACGTCTGTCGGCGCGGCAGGCACACTGCTCTGCGCGCCACACGCCGCGAGCAGGACAGCCAGCAGGATCAAGCCGCTCCAGGCTGCGAAGGCTATTCTCCTGCGGATCATTTTCCCTCCTCCGCTGCCGCCTGCCGGCAGGCGTCGCAAATGCCGAATAACTGCAGCCAGTGGTCCTCCACGGTAAATCCGCGGTTGGTGCCCAAATCGCTCATCAGCGGGGAGAGATCGTCCCCGGAAAAATGCTCAGCGCGGTTGCAGCGCGTGCAGATGATCAGGTGCTGGTGCCCTTCCGCCGCGGCGATGTAGGAATGGCAATCTTTGGAGAGGTGTACGCGCTCCACCAGTTCCAGCTCTTCCAGTTTATCCAGGGTGCGATAGACGGTCACCAACCCCAGGCCGGGGTGGCGTTTGACCGCCTGAAGGTAGATTTCCATCGGATTGCAGATGAATTTGCTGCCGGCCATCACTTCCACCACCGCGCGCCGCGCTCCGGTGATGCGGTAGCCGCTTGATTGCAGGCTGTCCAGCCAGGTTTGCATAAGTGTCTTGTCTGTCGCTTCTTCCATGCAAATAGTTTCCCTTGAATGATAATGATAATCATTTTCAATTATAAGGCCAAACATGATGGCGGTCAATGATGGCGCGGTTGGCGATTGGACATACTTGTGCTAAGATTAGCCCGCTTGGGAACTTTCCCGGCGAATTAGCGTCTTGTGTTACAGGAATATCTGAGAAAGGTTCGCCTGGTTCGGCTCACGCCGGGCGGTGTGTTCTTTCATGTCGCGTCTATCTCGCACATCTTTGCTGCTGGCATTCTTCTTTGGCCTGGATAAAGTCGTTGCCGTGCTACGCCAACTGGTCATCGCACGCCAGTTTGGCTTATCTCAAGAGCTGGATGCGTTCAATGTAGCCAACAACGTGCCGGATATGTTGTTCGCGCTTATCTCCGGCGGCGCGCTGGCCATCGCCTTCATCCCCGTGCTTTCCGAAGTGCTGTCCAAAGATGGCAAGCCCGCGGCCTGGAATCTGTTCACTCGTATCGCCAACCTGGCCTTTCTGGTGACGGGCGTGCTGGCGGTAATCGTTGCGTTGATCTCCGGCCCGCTGGTGCGCGCCGAAATCGGCATTGCCCCGGGTTTTGAACGCGTCCAGCAGGATCTGGTGGCCGAACTCATGCGGCTCAACCTGGTAGCGACCATGATCTTTTCGGTCAGCGGTCTGGTGATGGCCGGTTTGCAGGCCAACCAGCACTTTCTGCTGCCTGCCATGGCGCCGCTCATGTACAACATCGGGCAGATCTTTGGCGCGACCGTGCTTTCCCCTACACCCGAGAATGCCTACAACATTGGCAGCTTTACGCTGCCGGCCCTGGGATTTGGCGTGCACGGCCTGGTGTATGGCGTGATTTTGGGCGCGCTGCTGCATCTGGGCATCCAGATCCCGGGCCTGATCCATTACAAGTTCCGCTGGGCGCCGGCCATTGGCATCAACACGGAGCCGGTACGCAAGGTGCTGCGTTTAATGATCCCCCGCCTGGGCAATATGATGTTCATCCAGGCCACGTTTTTGGTGCGCGACAACCTGGCCTCCCGGCTTGAATCCGGCGCGGTTTCCGCGCTGACCTACGGCTACATGATCATGCAGGTGCCGGAGACTCTCATCGGCACGGCCATCGGCACGGCCTTGCTGCCGACGCTTTCCGAACAGGCGGCGCGCCAGGAGCAGGACCAGTTCCACGCCACGGTGGAACGCGCGGTGCGTGTGCTGATCGCGGTCACGTTGCCGGTGGCAGTGGTGCTTTCGGCCGGGCTGCGCCCGCTGATCGAGATCGCATTTGGTTTTGGCGCGCAGGGCACGGACCTGATGCTGTGGGTGGCGCGCGGATTCTTGGCCGGTCTGATCGGCCAGTCGGTCATGGAAGTGGCGGCGCGCTCGTTCTACGCCCGCCAGAATGCGCTCATCCCCCTGATGGCCGCCGGGATCAACGCCACGGTCTACACCCTGCTGGGCATACTGCTGTTCCGCCCGCTGGGAGCGGCCGGCATCAGCTTGGCCGATTCATTGGCCTTTACCAGCCAGGCGGTGATCCTGATCCTGCTGCTGAACCGCCGCCTGCCGCAGCCGGTTCGCGTGGGCGGCACGCTGGTACGCGCGGTTCTTGGATCGGCTGCCGGGGGATTGGTGGTGCTGCTGGTCAACACCGGTCTCGCTGGCCGCGTTCCGCTGATCTTTCTGGGCGTCGCCGCGCTGGGCCTGGGTGGCCTGGTGGCGCTGCCTTTCATCTGGAAAGAAATCCGTCTCTTAATCCGGTTGTGAAAAGGGACGAGAAATTGGGTTATAATCTGGCCTATGGCAACTCCGAATAATATTGAAGACACCTCTCCGTTGAACGTACAGGCGGAGGAACCGAAGCATCGTCAAACCCGGCGCTGGCCGTGGATTTTGATCAGCCTGGTCATTCTGATTCTTGGCGTAGCGTTGGGCGGTCTGCTGGGCTACAACAGCGGCATTCAGCAGCGCATGCAGAAAGAACAAAGCGAAATCGCGCTGGCGGCTGCCACGCAGTTCCAATTGGGCGAAGCCGATATGGCCGCCGGCCACTATGAGATGGCGCTCAAGCGCTTTCAGTACGTCGTGCAGGTCGATCCGCAATACCCGGGCATCGCCGAAAAACTGACCCAGGTCATGTTCGCCATGGCCTCGACTCAGACGTTTACGCCGCAAGTGCCCACGCCGACTGTGGCGCTCACGCCCACGCCGGATTTGCGCGGCGAAGAAGAGATCTTCAACAATGCGCGCGCCCTGATCGCCGCGCAGGATTGGGTACGCACGATCGAAACGCTCGATTCGCTGCGCCGCACCAACCGCACGTTCCGCGCCATCCAGGTGGATGGCATGTATTACGTCTCGCTGCGCAACCGCGGCATGGATAAAGTTCGCAACGGGCAACTGGAAGAGGGCATCTACGATATGTCGCTCACCGAGCGCTTTGGTCCGCTGGACAACGAAGCCAACACCTACCGCGATTGGGCGCGCCTGTACATCACCGGCGCGAGCTTCTGGGAAATTAACTGGCCCAAGGTGATCGAATACTTCGCCCAGGTGTACGCGTCCACGCCCATGCTGCGCGACCAGTCCGGTATGACCGCCGCTGACCGCTATCGTGAGGCTTTGATCAACTACGGCGACCAATTGTTGGAAGAAGAGAAATTCTGCGAGGCCGAGCAGCAGTACGCGCTGGCGGCGCAGGTCAGCCCGGACGAGAATTTATTCCGCAAGGCGACCGAAGTGTACCAGTTGTGCAACCCCGCCACGGCCACGCCTCAGCCTTCACCGACGTTTGATTTCGTCATCACGCTCGAGCCGACCTTCGATCCGACCTACCAGCCGACCCCCGAAACGCCTGAGCCTCCGCCGGGCGATGTGACCCCGGAAACCACACCCGAAGTCACCCCGTAGGATTTTCCGATGAGCATGGCCGCTCCTCCCTGGGTTCTGGCAATCGCGTACTGGCTGCATATGCTGGCGACGGTGCTGTGGATCGGGGGGTTGGCGGCCATGGCGCTCATCGTGGTGCCGGCGGCGCGCAAGACGGTGGGCGGCAAGGAATACGCCGCGCTGCTTGCGCAACTGCAAAAACGGCTGCAGGGCATCGGCTGGTTCAGCCTGGTTGTGCTGGTGTTGACCGGCATGTTCCAGATGAGCTCCAGCCCATCCTACGAAGGCTTTCTGGCGATTCAAAATACCTGGTCGGTGGCGATGTTACTCAAGCATCTGTCGATCGGGTTGATGGTGTTGTTCAGCGGTTATCTGACCTGGTTTCTCGGCCCGGCGTTGCAGCGCAATGTGTTGCTGCAGACGGCGGGCAAGGAGATCGACCCGGCCCAGCAGGCTCGGCTGCAGCGGCAGGAAGAACTGCTGCTGGCCTTGAACGTGGCCGCATCGGTGCTGGTGCTGGCGCTGACCGCCATCGCCCGCGCGGCATAACGCCATCCGGCACACTCCTTGCATGGCATTCTTCAGCGAGGTGTGCTGTGAATGCATTGGAAGCGATTGCGATCGGGTGGTTTACGCTCGGCTTTGCCGCGGTTGTGGGCGGCGTGCTGCGCGCGCAGCCGTTTGGCCCCGCCTTTAGCGCAGTGATGATACTGCTGCTGGTGCTGTATTCGCTGGCGCTGCCCTATCCATGGCCGCAGCGCAGTTATGTATGGGCGGCTGCCGCACTGGTGCTGGCGCGCTACGCCGGTTTTCCACGCCCGGTGCCAGGTTGGGCGCGGTCCGCGCGATTCACGCTGGTGTATTTCCTGTTTTCCATGCTGCTGGTGATGGCCTGGTCCGCGTTGGGCGAGCAGACCGGTTCGGTGGCTCAGGTGGGATTTCCAGCTTTATGCGCTGCGGTGGTGCTCGGCCTGCGCGCTTACCACGTTGGCAGGGGTGAGGTGTAAAACACAAACGGCGTGTGTTTGTAGTAGTGCAGTACGCGCCGGTCGGGGAACATGGCGATGATCTGAGCGTTCTTTTCCGGCCCGCGGTTGATGGTGAACACAAATGGCGTGTCGTGATACGGGCTGCTCAGGTCCAGCAGCCGGCCGTATTCGATCCAATCTTCCAACGGGTGAACGATCACCAAAGCGGGGGTCAGTTCCTGCGCCGTTTTGGTCTGGAACGGCTCCAGGTATTCGCGCCGGATGTCGTACAGGCCGTGCAGCCCGCCCACGCGCTGCGGCAGGTAGAACAGGACGTTGCAGGCCACCAGGAACATCACCGACCCGGCCGTCAGCCCGAAGCGAATGCGCGCCAGCCAGCGTTTCCAATCTGGCGCGCTGGCGGGCTGGAGCGCCCCTGCCAGCCAGCAGATGCCAGCAGCGCTGAGCAGTACCGCGCCCAGCAGCCCTTCATAATAGTAGCGCGGGCCGATCAGCCACGAGCCGATCCAGTACAGGGTGTAGGCCAGCACAATGGAAGGAGCCACGGCGGCGGTCATCAGCGCGCGCGGGCGGCGTAACAGCGCCAGCAGCCCGAATGGCATAAACAGCCACGAGAACCCCGGCCAGCCGAAGAGATCATAATTGCCAAAGACCAGGCTGACCTGCATATTCGGGATGGCGTCTTTGGGCCAGTACCCACCCGGCTGCCGGCCGACATGCTCGCCAAAACCGATCGTGTCGTATGGCCACCACAGCACGTAGGGATTGGTCAGCGGGTTGCCAGTGACGTGATATTGCCACAGGAACAGGCTGCTCCCCACCAACAGCGCCAGACCGCCGATTCCCAGCGCGATTTTCCGCTCGGTTGCGCCGCCTTTCCATAGCAGATACACCCCGTGAAAGGCGAATGGCAGTCCCACCGCCACGGCGCTGAGCGGGCGGGTGAGCGCCAGCACGCCCAGGCTTAGCGCAGCCGTCAGCGCCGTCATCCAGCGTGGCGCGCGGCGCGCCGGGTCGAAGGTATCCAGCCAGCTCAGCGTAAAGGCGGCGGTTAAAAACAGCGAGAGTGGGTGCGCCAGTAGCGTGCCCGAGTTCATCACAAAGAACGGCGATGCGATGGTAAGAATTAGCGCCACCAACGCGGTTTTCTCATCGGTTACCTTTTTCACTACACGGTAGATCAGCCAGGCCGTCCAACCGGCCAGCAGCGGGTTGACCCAGCCGCGCGCCCCAGCCAGCACGCCCAGCGAAAGCACCACCGGCCACCCGGGCGGGTACTTGCCCGAACGCTGCCCGTCCACGTCCACCACGAACGGCACCAGGAAACAATCCGGGCAGGGTGGAGTCTCGACGGATAGACGCCCACCGGCGATGGCCTGCGCCTGCCACACGTAGGCAATCTCATCTTCCAGATGCGGCGTGTTGTCGAATACTTCCGCGCTGACGAATGCGGTCATCAGCACGGCGAGCAGGCACAGCACGAGGGCAATCCGGTCAATCAGGGTCATTGGCAGAAAAATGGCCTCGCTCCACCCGGTTGGGCAAGCGAGGCAATACAGACAATCAGGGCTGCGCCAGCACTCCGGTGAGGTCATGCGTCATGGCGCCGGTGATGAACACGGGTACAATCTTTCCCACTTCGGCCTCGCCTTCGATCAACACCATGCCGTCGATCTCGGGCGCGTCGCGGTACGAACGGCCAATCGAAATTCCGTTATCAAAACCTTCGATCAGCACCGGTAGGGTCTTGCCGACCTGGGCCTGGTTGCGTGCCAGCGAAATCGGCTGCTGGTGCAGCATCAGCCGCCCCAGGCGGTCATCTTTCACTTCCTGCGGCACCGGGTCGCCCAATGGCTCGCTGGTGGTACCGCTTTCGAACGAGAAGGTGAACGCGCCGACCTTGTCGAATTGAATTTCGCTCAGGAAGTCCAGGAGGCTTTGGAATTCGGCCTCGCCCTCGCCCGGGTATCCGACGATGAAGGTGGTGCGCAGCGCCAGGTTGGGGATTTTGGAGCGCATCTTCCCCAGTGTAGCGCGTACCCAGTCCATGTTGGCCGGGCGGCGCATGGCGCGCAGTACTTTCACGTCCGCGTGTTGCAGGGGCATGTCCAGGTAGGGCACGATCTGCGGGTTGGAAGCCATCACGTCAACCATTCGATCGGTGACGTAGCCGGGATAGGCGTACAGGATGCGCAGCCAGGGGATCTCCGGCACTTCGCGCACCAGATTTTCCAGTAGTTGCGCCAGGCCGTCTTTTATTCCCAGGTCGTGCCCGTAATCGGTGGTGTCCTGGGCGATCAGGATCAATTCCTGTATTCCCGCGTCGCGCAGCATGCGCGCGTCTTCTAAAATGATTTCCATCGGCCGGCTGACGGCGGTACCTTTGATCAGCGGGATGGCGCAGAACGCGCACGGCCGCCGGCAACCGTCAGCGATTTTGAGGTAGGAGCTGCCGCCCTGCACGGCGATGCGCGCCACATCGTGTTCATCGGTGCCGATGGTGGGCGCGTCCGGCAGGTGGTAGACCGGCTGGGGATATGGCGTGGAACGCAGTTTCTGCACGACGTCAACAATGTCCATCCAGCGCCGCGTGCCGATGATGCCGTCGATGCCGGGCACTTCCTCGGCTACTTTCTGGCGGTAGCGTTCGGTCAGGCAGCCGGCGGCGATGAGCAATTGGCCGCGTTTTTTGCGTTTTGCCAGGTCACGCAGCACGTCCAGCGATTCCTGGCGCGCCGGGCCGATAAACCCGCAGGTGTTGACGATCAGCAGCCCGGCCTGCGAGGCTTTCTCCACCGGAGAATAGCCGTCCTCATTCAACAGGGTCGCCATCGACTCGGAGTCGACGGTGTTTTTTGCGCAGCCTAACGATACAAGGTAATAGTTCTTGGGTTTCATAGCATCAAGGGATAAACGGGGTGATACTTGGCGTCGCCCGCGGCGTTTCCGAGATGGTCGGCGTTTGCGAGGGCTCCTGGGTTGGGGTGGGTGTTTCCGTAAAGCTGGGCGTGGGCGTGATGACACCCTCAGCGTTGAAGATCAGGCTGACCGGCTGGCCGTACAGACCCAGGCTGCCAAGATCCATCTGGTTGAAAAATACCTGTAAACCGGCGGCGTTGCCGGTCACAAATTCGATTTGTTCGTCGGCCGAGAACGGGTAAACATTTCCCGGCGTCACCCGGCCGCTGAATGCTTGCTCGCCATCCTCCAGCACGCGCATCCAGGCGCGGTCTTTGGCGATGATATACACCTGCAATGGCGCGTCATCCAGCACCGGCAGTTGCGTGGCGGTCGAATCGCCCGCCGGCGGATTGGCCGGCAGGTTGCCGATCTCGCTGTTGGGTGCCAGTGTGATCGCGGCGGGAACGGCGCCTTCTTCAGTCGCTTCGGGCGGGACGGGTGTTTGGGTAAACAACAGCACGTTTGCCACCGGAACTTCGGTGCGCGAGGCCTGCTCGCGGCGCATGGCGCTGACCTGCGCCGCGCCCCAAATGGCAAAGATTAAGATCACCAGGATCACGCCCGCCCCAATCAGCAAGTCGGGGGTGATGAAGCGTTTGAGCGAGTTTGCCGGAACGGGTTCCGCCGGTTTGGGTTTTCGACGCTGCAGCAGATTCGGCGCTGGTTCTGGCGGCATGATCTCGATGCGCCGCTCCTGCAGGCCTTCGGCGAATCGCAGCAGCAGGCTTTCGGCATCCATCTCCAGGAAGGTGGCATAGTTGAACAGCATCCCGCGTCCCTGCACCAGAGAGGGCAGATCGCGCATCCGGCCGTCTTCCAGGGCGCTGAGATAATGCTGGCGCAGGCGGGTGTAATGCTCCACGTCGACCAGGGTCAGGCCAA
>CALDSL010000368.1 GCA_937920255.1 uncultured Anaerolineaceae bacterium
GATCTACCGCTCAACGTCAGCCGTGAAACGATGCAGTCCAACAGCGTGATGGCGCAGTTGCGCAAGCTGGTGACCAACCGCATGATTGACCTGCTCAAATCGGTAGCCAAAGACAAGCCGGAAAAGTACGACCAGTTCTGGAAAGCCTACCAGCGGCATATCAAGCAGGGCATTGCCACCGACCTGGAGTATTCCGACGCGCTGCTGCCGCTGCTGCGTTTCCACACCAACATGAAGCTGGCGGTATGGTCGTCACTGGATGATTACATTGGCCGCATGGCCGAGGGCCAGAAAAAAATCTACTATCTGCTGGGAGATGATGAGCGCTCGGTCGCGCGCAGCCCGCACCTGGACCAGTTCCGTCGCGCCGGCATCGAGGTGATCCTGTTCACCGATCCGATCGACTCGTTTGTCCTGCTGCGCGCCAACCGCTATCAGGACTACGACCTGGCTAACGCCGCCGCGGAAACGCTGGAGCTGCCAGCCAAGGAAGAAGCGGAAAAAGAACTGGAACAGCAACCACCCGTGGCCGAAGATAGCGCGCGGCTGGTGCAGCGCTTCCAGGAGCAGCTCGGAAGCCGCGTGGCCGGGGTGCGAGCCTCTGAAATCCTGATCGAATCCCCTGCGCGGCTGGTGGATTCTGACAGCGCCTTTGGCGCGGAAATGCAGCGCGTGTACAAAATGCTCAACCGCGATTACGAAGCGCCCGCCAAGACGCTCGAAATCAACCTCAATCATCCCATCATGCGCGGGTTGATGGCTCAACCCGAGGAGTCGCCCGTGTCCGCGATCATCATCGAGCAGATCTACGAAGACGCGCTGCTGATCGAAGGGCTGCACCCCGACCCGGCCGCGATGGTGGACCGCATCCAGCAGTTGATGCAGGCTGTGCTCAAGCCGGCGACTGGCGAAGGCCAGCTACCAGCTGAACAGGAAAATTAGGTCGTTGACGTTCGTCCCGGTCGGCCCGGTCAGGATCAGGTCGTCCAGCAGTTCAAAGAACGGGTAGGCGTTGTTCTCGCGCAAATACTCCGCCGTCGACATTCCCACGGTCAGGGCGCGTTCGCGCGTCTCGCCGCTCACCACCGCTCCGGCCGCGTCCGTCGGGCCGTCTTCGCCGTCGGTCGCCAGGCTGACCAGCAGCGCGCGCTCCAACCCGGCAGCCATTTCCACCGCGCCCAGCGCCAGCTCCAGGTTGCGCCCGCCGAACCCGCCGCCGCGTAGAACCACCGTCGTCTCACCGCCCGCCACCAGGCAGGCCGGCCGCGACAGTGGGTCGCCGCTGGTGGCTGCCTGGCGCAGGATGCCACCCAATAGCTCGCCCACCTGGCGCGCTTCGCCCTGCACGTAACTGCTCAACAGAATGGAAGAAAAACCCTGGCGGCGCGCTTCCTCCACCGCGGCGCGGGCCGACTGCTCGTTGCTGCCGACCAGGACGGTTTGCTTCTTCTCCAACAGCGGGTCGCCCGGCTTGACCGTCTCCGGCCGGAAACCGAGCTGGCCTTCTTCCAGCGCCCAGCGAATGCCGCCGGGAACCTGCTCGCCCAGGCCGTAGCGCTCCAGGACGGCCAGGGCGTCGGCGTAGGTGCTTGGGTCGGCCACGGTGGGCCCGGATGCGATGGCGCTCAATGGGCTGCCAACCACGTCGGAGAGCACTAGGGTTACCAGCGTGGCCGGGTGGGCGATACGCGCCAGCCCACCGCCCTTGATCTGGTCCAAGTGTTTGCGCAGGCAGTTGATCTCACTGATCGTCGCGCCGCTGGCCAGCAGAAGCTTTGTCAGCGCTTGCAGGTCGCCCAGGGGAACATCGTGCTGCGGCAGGGTCATCAGAGCCGAACCGCCGCCGGAAATCAGGCAGAAGATCAAATCATCCGCGTGGCAGTCACGCAGCAGCGCCACCAGCGCGCGGGTGGCCTCCAGGCTGCCCTCACCCGGCACCGGGTGCTCGCCCACTATCACCGTCAGCGAGGAAGGCAGCGATGGGTCTTCCTGGCCGAGGGCGTGCTTGCTAATTAATAGCCCGCCGTCCAGCCGGTCACCGAGCACGGCAGCCATTCCCGCCGCCATCGCGAGCACCGCCTTGCCCACACCAATTACCAGCACGCGCCGGGCGGCATCCAGATCATAGCTTGTTTGGCCGACGAACAGCAGGTTGCCGTCACGCCGTACGCTGCGCTGCACCGCCGCAGCGGGATCCGCGGCCTGCAGCGCGGCATACACCACGGCGCTGATTTGTTCGTGCCGCTCAGATTGCATGATAGAATGGGGAATGTAACGAAATGCGTTCATCATCCTGATTATGCGCTAATTGACGCCGCTTTGACAACCGACAACGGGACTAATATACCATTGAAAAGAGTACATTCGTTTGTGGAAATTGGCTTAAAATAGTACGTGGTTTGTGCGCATTGTTACAATTCCCGCTGAGTTGAATTGCAGGATTGAAAAGCTCGTTTTGTGAACTGGTCAGCCAGCCTTTATATTTCGCAGGAGGATGAAAAGTGGATAAGGAACTTCTGGACGCACTACTCAGACCGACGTCGGTCGCCGTCATCGGCGCATCAGCCACGCCGGGGAAAATTGGTTACACCGTAGTAAGCAATCTGATCAACGAAGGTTATTCGGGCCCGATCTACCCGATCAACCCATCCGCGACAGAAATTCTGGGGTTGAAAGTCTATCCTTCGATCAGCGATGTTCCCGGACCGATCGACGCCGCGGTGATCACCATCCCGGCCAAGTATGTTGCCCAATCGCTGGAGGAGTGCGGCAAAAAAGGCGTCAAGGGCCTGATCATCATCACCTCCGGTTTCAGCGAGTCGAACCGGCGCGATCTGGAAGATGAACTGGTCCAGATCGCCCGAAGTTACAACATGCGCATTCTCGGCCCGAACATCGTCGGCACGCTCTCCAACGCCGATAAACTCAATGCCTCGTTTGCCCCGTTCCTCCCGCTCCCGGGCAAGGCCTCGCTGGTTTCGCAGTCCGGCGCGCTGCTGATCGCCATGGACGCGTCCACCTACATCCGCCGCGTCGGTTTTGACAAGCTCATATCTATCGGTAACATGTCGGATGTTGATTTTTCCGACCTGATCGAGTGGTTGGACCAGGATGAGAACACGACCTGTATCTGCCTCTACATTGAAGGCCTGAAGAATGGCCGTACATTTGTGGATGCCGGCAAGAAAGCCCGCAAGCCGATTATCGCCCTCAAGTCGGGCATCTCGGCGCATGGCGCGGCCGCGGCGGCTTCGCACACCGGCTCGCTGGCCGGCGCGGTGAAGGTGTATGGCGCCGCCTTCCAGCAGGCGGGCGTAGTGCAGGCTACCGACCTGGACAACCTGTTCGACCGCACCCTGGCCCTCTCGCTGATGTCTCCGATGAAGGGCGACAACCTGCTGATCGTCACCAATGGCGGCGGCGTGGGCGTGCTGGCCACCGATGCGGCCGAGCGTTTCGGACTGCCGCTCAAGTTCGCCCCGGGCGACGTGCAGGCGGAACTGAAGAAACACATGCCCGAATTCGGCTCGGCCAAGAACCCGGTCGACCTGACCGGCATGGCCGGCTACGAGTGGTACTACGACTCGGTGCGATTCTCCTACCCGCATGATTGGGTGGATGGCCTGGTGGTGCTGTATTGCGAAACCGCGCAGACTAACCCGCAGGAAATCGCCGAAGGGATCAAGAAAGCCATTGACGACGCCGGTAATAACGGCAAGCCCGTCACGGTATCGTTTGTTGGCGGCGAGCGCTCGGAATCAGCCATGCGCTGGCTGGTGGAAAACGGTATCCCAGCCTACGGCGCCCCCGACCGCGCCGTGAACGCCATGGCTGCGCTGCGCGAGTATCACAAGATCCGCCAGATGGTGGCCGAGCCGGAAACGCCTTTGGGCGTGCATGATAATGACAAGGCCCGCAAGATCATCGCCGCCGCGCGCGCCGAAGGCCGCGACTCGCTCACCGAAATTGAGGCCAAGGAAGTCTTTGCCGCGTACGGCATGCCGGTGACCAAAACCTACCTGTCGCGCAGCGAAGACCAGGCTGTGAAGATGGCCGCTGAGATCGGCTACCCGGTGGTGATGAAGATCGTCTCGCCCGATATCCTGCACAAATCGGATGCCGGCGGCGTGAAGGT
>CALDSL010000369.1 GCA_937920255.1 uncultured Anaerolineaceae bacterium
ATTTTCTTCGCGTTTCCTTCGCGCTCTTCGCTTCTTCGCGGTGAGGTTTTTTGCGTGGCCCATGTAAACACGACCGGTTTTTTTCCGATATACTTGTGTGAAATCAACGATCTTTGAGCGCCCAAGATGAACCACTCTGCCACCCCACTCTCCCGCTTTGACGTCTGGAAACTGGCCGCCCGCCCGCGCACGTTGCCGGCCGCCTCGGCTCCGGTGATCGCCGCCAGCGCGGCGGCCTTTGCGGACGGCGCTTTCGATCCGCTGCCGGCGCTGGCCGCGCTGCTCGGCGCGCTGCTGCTGCAGATCGGCGCGAATTTTGCCAACGACCTGTTTGATTTCCAGAAAGGCGCGGACACCGCCGAACGCACCGGCCCGCTGCGGGTCACGTCGGCCGGACTGGTGACCCCGAAGGAAATCCAGATGTCAATGGCGGTGGTGTTTGGGCTGGCGGCGCTGTGCGGCGTGTACCTGGCGCTGCACGCCGGCTGGCCGGTGATTGCCATCGGCGTGCTGTCGATCCTCGGCGCGCTGGCCTACACCGGCGGCCCCTACCCGCTCGGGTATCACGGGCTGGGTGAGGTGGCGGTGTTCATCTTCTTTGGGCTGGCGGCGGTGTGCGGCACGTATTATGTCCAGGCGCTGCGGCTCAGCCCTGCGGCGGTTTGGACGGCGGTGCCGCTGGGCCTGCTGACGGTCGCCATTCTGATCGTGAATAATCTGCGCGACATCGCCACCGACCGCGCCAGCGGCAAGCATACCCTGGCGGCGCGCTTTGGCGCGGCATGGACGCAGCGCGAGTACGTGGGCGTGGTGTCGGCGGCCTACCTGATGCCAATCGGCATGTGGCTCAGCGGAGCAACCAGCGCGTGGGTGATGCTGTCGTGGCTGTCGCTGCCGCTGGCGTTTCCGCTGTTCAAGAAGGTGCGCACGCTCACCGGCCGCGAGCTCAACCCGGTGCTGGCGCAGACCGGGCAGTTGGAACTGGCCTACGCCCTGGCGCTGGCGCTGGGGTTCGTGGTGCAGCGGTTGCTGGCTTAAGGGCTTATCTGAAAACTCGATAAAAGATTCACCGCGAAGAAGCGAAGAGCGCGAAGGAAACGCGAAGAAAATAAAAAATCGCTTTTCTTCGCGTTAGCTTCGCGCTCTCCGCTTCTTCGCGGTGAGGTCTTTTCACACAGCCCACAAGGCGCGACCGGCTTATACCGCCGACTGCCACGGCGTAAGGCGCCGCTCGAGCCAGTCGACGGTGAAGTACAGGCCAAGACCGAGCACGCTCATCGCCACCACGCCGGCGTACATGGCCGGGTAGTTGAGCAGCGTGCTGCCGTTTAAATAGATGTAATAGCCCAGGCCTTTCTCGGTGGCGAACAGTTCGGCCACGTACAGCACCGCCACGGCCGTGCCGACCGACTGGCGCAGCGCGGTGAGGATGGCCGGCAGGCTGGCGGGCAGATACACAAAGCGGAACAGGGCGCGCCGCCCGGCTCCCAGGCTGCGCACGGACTGGATCAATTCGGGGCGCAACGCGGCAGCCTGGTCGCGCACCAGCACCAGGATCTGAAAGAACAGGATCAGAAAGATGATCACGATCTTGGAAAGATCGCCAATGCCGAGCAGCAGCAGCACCACCGGCACCAGCACCACTTTGGGTATGGGATAGAGCAGGTAGACCACCGGGGAGAAGATGGCGTTCAGCCGCTGTGACTGGCCCATCACCAGCCCGGCCGGCGCGGCCAGCGCGATGGCCAGCAGGGTGCTGGCGACCACGCGCCAGAAACTGGCCAGGAAATGCCCCAGCAGACCGCGCCCCAGCTCGCGCCACAGGGTGACCAGTACCAGCAGCGGCCCCGGCAGCACCGGCTCGTTGATCAGCAGGGCCGCGATTTGCCAGATCAGCAGCACCGCCGCCGACGCCAGCAGCAGATCGCGGCGCTTCATGCTTCCCCCAACCGCGCGCGCAGGTCGCGGCAGACCATCTGGTAGGCGTCGGTTTCGCGGTAACCGGGCGCGGCCGCGCCGGGATTTTCGATCACCACTGCGCTGCCGCGGTTGGGCGGCCGGTTGAGCAATAAAATTTTCTGCCCCAGCACGGCGGCTTCCTCAATCGCATGGGTGACGATGATCAGGGTCAGCTTTTGCTCAGACCACAGTTCCAGCACCAGCCGCTGCAGGCCTTCGCGCGTGGGCGCGTCGAGCGACGAGAATGGCTCGTCCATCAACAACAGGTCGGGGTCGAGGGCCAGCGTGCGCGCGATGGCCGTGCGCTGGCGCTGCCCGCCCGA
>CALDSL010000370.1 GCA_937920255.1 uncultured Anaerolineaceae bacterium
AGATCAGGATAAATGGCAGTATTCGAAATTGATATATCTGATAAAATTTATCTACATCACAAGATAAACCTGCATATTCCCTCCGGAGGGCCTTTTGGTTAATATTCTCCTCGCCTTCGTCACCGGGCTGACCACCGGCGGCCTCAGTTGTCTGGCGGTACAGGGCGGCCTGCTGGCCAGTTCGCTGGCCGGGCAGATCGAACAGGACGTGAAAAACATCCCTGCCAGAGCGGGCGGCAAAAAACGCCGCGGCCGCGCCCCGGCCAACCCGCGCGCCGGGTTGGCGCTGCCCATCCTGGTGTTTCTGGCTGCCAAGCTGCTGGCCTACACCCTGCTGGGCGCGCTGCTGGGGCTGGCCGGCCAGGCGTTCGAGCTTTCGCCCATCACCCGCGCCGCGCTGCAAATCGGCATCGGCATCTTCATGCTCGGCACTGCGCTGCGCATGCTGGACGTGCACCCCATTTTCCGCTACTTTGTCATCGAGCCGCCGGCGTTCATCCGCCGCCGGCTGCGCCGCACCGCCAGCGGCGCGGACGGGTCCAGCCTGGCCACTCCGGCCCTGCTGGGGGTGATGACGGTGCTGATCCCGTGCGGCGTGACCCAGGCGATGATGGCCGCCGCCATCAGCACCGCCAGCCCGCTCACCGGCGCGGCGCTGATGGCCGCGTTTACCCTGGGCGCCAGCCCGGTATTCTTCGCGGTGGCCTATTTTGCCACCCGGCTGGGCGCGCGCATGGAAAAAAACTTCATGCGCTTTGTGGCCGTGGTGATCCTTGTGCTGTCGATCTTCACCATCGACACCGGCATCGCCCTGGCCGGTTCGCCGGTTTCGATCACGCGCGCCGTCAGCCGCATATTGCCGCAGCCCGCCGGACAGACGTCGCCGGCCGCCACGGCCGAAAGCGGCGTGATCACCATCAACGTCTACGATACCGCCTACGCTCCGAACGTGATCCACGCCGAGGCCGGCGTGCCGCTCAAACTGCGCCTGGTCACTCAGGATGTGCGCTCGTGCTCGCGCGCGTTTGTGATTCCCTCGCTCAACGTACAGCGGCTGCTGGATGCCACCGGCGTGGCCGAGGTGGATATTCCGCCGCAGGAGAAAGGCACGCAAATGCCCTTCTCATGCTCAATGGGCATGTACGGCGGGATTATCCTGTTTGATCTATAAAGGGAGCTAGCTGTGAAAACCCGCATCACATTGAACATTAAGGGCATGGAATGCCCCAACTGCGCCATGACCCTGGAAGGCATCGAGGACAAGCTGCCGGGCGTGCTGCGCGCTGAAGCCAGCTACCGCCGCGCTGAAATGCAGGTGGAGTACGACCCCGCGCAAGTCAGCGAGGACCAGATCCGCGAAGCCGTGCGGCGATTGGGGTATACCGTCGTATAGGGTGCTCTGCGAGCAGGCGCGCCCCACAAGCGCGATTTAAGTTATTCGTTGGAAGGTTGAACAACCCACTTAAACAAAAACGGCGAGAAGGAAAAAACCTTCCCGCCGTTCTGATTTTCCATCCAGGCTAGGCGCTGCCGCCACGGTGCATATCGTCTTTCCACAGATCCTCAAAACCAATTGCGTCCATCCACTGCACCCAGGGATCCAGCCGGTCGATTTCAATGTCCACCTCGCCATCATTCTCGATGGTGTTGGCGGGCACTTCCTCGGTATCCCAACTGGGATCAAATATCTCCTGCGCGCTCAAATGCAGACCGCCCTTGGAACCGCTGTGCGCCACATTCACATCCCCCTCTTCCAGCACGACCTTGCGGAATGCGGGCGGCCACTCCACGAGAATGCGGCGACCGCATTCGGGGCATACCCATTCTTCGGCGCCATCAGGATGTGTATGTTTTAGCACCATCAGGTGCGTCTGTTCGTTCATCATTACCGTCCCTTTAAAAATATCAGACCTGATCAACGCCAGGTCCAATCCACATGCACATTCAAACCTGAACGATGATAACCATAATGTTCATACCGGTATTATATCGGCTATAGATATAAGAGGTAGTGGGATATTCCCTACCCGAACATGACATTCATCCAGTATTCTCCACCATCTGTATAATGATTCCCCCCAGATATTGGCCTGTTTTTCCCCCATATTGTCCTTGCCTTCTCATATTTGCAACTGTAAAATGAATATGGTATGGATTGATTATCCAAAGAAACAACACAACTGACATTGAAACCACCATGACTGACGTTGGAGTACCAAACGCAGTCTTTTTTGTTTTTACAAACGGCATTGCAGGCAGCCCACAGGGCTGAATAAAGGAATTGGGGTGAAACGATCTCCTGCAAAATTTGCCGCGCCGGTTCCTGCCAAGGAACGCTTCCTCACAAACCCCGTGCTGGAGCTTGCGCTGCGCAGCCGTTTCTCAGTATTCACCGCGCCATCGGGCTACCTGCCCACCGCCCAGCTTGCGGCAGTGGTGCAGCAGCGCGGCCTGCCGCTGGTATGGCTGCGCGCCGGCGAGGAGGATCGCGACCCGGGCGTTCTGCTCACGTCGCTGATCCGCGCCCTGCGCAAGAGCGCGCCCGCCGCCGGTTCAGATACCCTGGCCGCCATGCGCCGCCAGCCCGGCCCGGTGGGTGGCTGGGCGCTGCTGTTTGCCGCAGCCGCCGCGGATTACAACGCCGCCCTGGCGGATGCCGGCGTGCTGGTGATCGAGCACGCCGGCAAGTTGTCTGGCACGGCGTGCATTGCGCTGCTGGGCGCGCATTTTTTGCCCCTGCTGTCCGAATCGATTCACGCGGTGGTGCTGACCCACGAGTTGTTACCACCTGGTTCCTTTCCGATCCAGGCGCAGCAGTTCCGCGAACGCGATTTACAGATCAACGAGCAGGCCGGACTGGACCTCGCCCGCGATCTGTCCACCAGCCTGTCCGAGCGCAGCGTGCGCCGCTTGATCTCGTTGAGCGCGGGGCGCATGGGCGTGGTGGAAAATCTGTCGCTGGCCAGCAATATCATTGGCCGCGGCATCGTCGACCGCAGCATCGATGAATCGCGCAGCCTGGATGATCTGCTGCTGCGGCTCAGCCGGGCCTGGATTAACATGCTCAACCCGGTGACGTCCAGCACGGCTCTGGTGGCGGTGCAAATGCGCGACTTCCACCCCGAGATGATGCATTCCGTCATCTCAGCCGACCTGCCAGAAGGCGCAACCTGGCTGCAGCAACTAAGCGGCGACTGGCAACATGTTCTGTGCTCCTGGGCGCCGCCCCTGCAAACCGCGCTCAGGGTGCGCCAGCAGACCAACCCGAACCTGCTGCATGCCATGGCGCGGCAAATGGATCGGGAGGGCATGGCCGAGGAGGCCGCGCGCATGTACTTGAACGTGGGCGATTATCCCCGCGCCGCCGAGTCGATTTCCGGGCTGGCCAGCGAAATGCTCGACCTGGGGCAGTGGCAAACGCTCGAATCCTGGCTGAAGCGCCTGCCTGAAGCGGTGCAGAGCGATTGGCCCTGGCTGGTATATGCCGGGGGCGAGCTGGCCGCCACCCGCAAAGAAGGCCAGACCGCGCGGCGCATGTTCTCGCTCTCCACCGAGCTGTTCCGCCGCCAGCGCAGCGCCGAGGGTATCTGCCAGAGCCTGCTGACCGAGAGCGTGCTGGCCGCCTGGCAGGGAGATCACGCCGCGGCGCTCAACACCGCCCACGCCGCGCGCTCCGAGGCGCGTGAGGCCGGACTGCTGCTGTTCGAAGCCTACGCCGACTGGGAGGCCGGTTGCCTGTACGCCGATGAGCAACTGTTTGAAACCGCCCGGCAGTTCTTTGAGGAATGCCGCGCCGCCGCGCTGCAAGCCGGCGCGCCACTGGTGGCCGACCTGGCGGTGCAGGTGATGGGGCTGATCGACCAGCGCATCGAGCTGGCGCAGCAATCGGAGCAGTTCCGCCAACGGCTGGAGACGCTCAAAACCTCTCAGGAAGACGTGGCGCGCGCCATACAGGCCGTGCTTTCCTCGCCGGCCAGCAACCTGAACCTGCTGCTGGCCGAGCGCGGCTGGTCGCGCATCCCGCTCAACCTGAAAACCCATTCCTTCGAGGTTGCGTCTTCGCAGTCTGAAGGGCGCGGGCTGGGTTCGCTGTGGCAGAGCTTGCTCTCGGTGTTCCATACGCCCCCGCGCGAGCCGCCGCCGGAACTTCCGCGCGCATTCGAGCCGCGCATCCCCATCACCGCCGCGCCGGCGCCTGTCCCGCAGGCTCCTCCAGCCCCACCGGCCGATGAGCCAGCGGAGCAGGAGCCGCCGGTGATAGAAGAGGCAGAAGCCGCGCCAGAAACGCCACCGCAGCTCACCGCCTACCTGCTCGGCCCGTTCCAGGTGCTGGTGGAGGACAAGCCGGTGACGGGCTGGTCGGGTGGGCGCGGGCGCACGCTGTTCCAGTACCTGCTGGCCAACCACGACCGCCCGCGCACGCGCGATGAATTGATGGCGGTGTTCTGGCCTGAATCTTCCGAAAAGGCGGCGCGCAACAACCTGAATGTGGCCGTGCATGGGCTGCGGCAGGCCGTGCGCGGCGTCAGCAATTTGAACATCATCATTTACCGCGAGGGCGCTTACCGCATCAACCCGGATCTCAATCTGTGGCTGGACGTGGACGTGTTCGAATGCCACTTGAACCTGGCGCGCCAGGCGGACGCCGACGGCGACCAGCCCGGCGCCATCCGCGCCCTCGAGACGGCCACCAACATCTACCGCGATGACTTTCTCAGCAGCGACCCGTATGAAGAATGGGCGCTGCCGGTGCGCGAGCGGCTGCGGCTGATCTACCTGGAAGCCCTCGACCGGCTCAGCAGCCTGTATTTCAACCAGGGGCAGTACGCCGCCGCCGCGGCGCTGTGCCAGCGCCTGCTGGCGCGCGATGCCTGCCGCGAAGACACCCACTGCCGCCTGATGCTGTGCTATACCCACATGGGCGAGCGCCACCTGGCGCTGCGCCAGTTCCAAATCTGCTCCGACGCGCTGCGCGAGGAACTGAACACCACGCCCTCGCCGGCGACGCTCCAACTTTTTCAAAAAATACGCCGTCAGATGTAAGTAGGCAGCGTATCGATATGGATAACATTTACTATTTAGGTATAATTATAATTAATTATTTCCCTCCTCAAAATTAATCAAAAATCAAGCGGATATTAAGCAGCGCTGCTTATCATGGGGTTGTCAAGGGCAGTTGCAGGGCCCGCGCTGCCCGCGACCCCTCGACCAGGGTACGGTCAAACGATCAACCCGTTTTACGATAACTGGAAGCGAAAACGCAGGAGGGTAAAATGCCTTTCGAATCAGTGATTGCACCTGTATATGACGGCACAATGACGTCGGTGGTCTATGAAGGATCTCCGTTCACCGTGCCGACCCCCAACAACATCATCCGCACCGATCAGGACTGGGGTGTGCATATCGAATGGACGATGAGCGGTGTCGCGCTGCTGTTCCTCGAGAACTTCAACCCGGATGCTGTCTTCCGGCTCTTGACCTACCTCGAACGCATCGGCCCAGGCGCTGGCGCTGTTCTGCCCAACCCCGCCATGGAAGTCCCCATTACGGCCGGCACGTTGGCCGGCAACACCCGCACGTATACCGCGGATCTGCAGTTCCCCGCCGGTTCCGTTCCGGTTGGAAATTATCACCTGACCAGCGTGGTCCAACTGTACCACGATGCTGCCCCTGCCGGCACCCCGGTGCCCATCGGTGGCTTCATCGAACTGCCAATGGTGATGTTCTTCAACCCGTAAGATCCAACCCATCCCCACACTGGCCCTGACTGTTAGAAGGATCAACCGGTCAGGGCCAGTGTTATCTTTTCCGGCGCCCCGCGCGGGCGAGCGAAAAGGAGGGACCTTTTATGTCCACGCAACAACCCGTGCACGAAGCTCCTGGCCAGCCGGTAGGAGATGATTTCACCCAAATCCGCGGCATTGGGCCGGGGATTGCCAACCGGCTGCATAATGCCGGTATTTTGCGCTTTACCCAACTCGCCAGCCTTTCCCCCGAGGAAATTGTGGCCGCCATTGGCGATCTGATTGGCCTGACCGTCGAGCGCGTGGAACAGCAGGACTGGGCCGGGCAGGCGCGCGAGCTGTCGGAAATCCGCTACGAACCGATCACCGACGAAAATGGCGGGCACCTGCATTACGCCACCTTCACCGCCGAACTGCTGCTGGATGCGGAAAACCGCGTGCGCCGTACACGCCTGGTGGACGTGCGCGCCGGGGTCGAGGACGCCTGGGCCGGCTGGGACGCCGACCGGGTGGTGCAGTTTTTCACCGGGCAATCAGGCCTGATCACCGAAGTCGAGCGCTCTCCAGAGCAGCCGGAACTCGAACCAGCCGTCGGGCAAGAACAAACGCCGGGTGTGGTCGAAATCGAGCAGGTGGCCGCGCTGCATCCCGAGACCGGCCAGCATGACCGCATCCTGCCCAGTGATTATCCGTTCCTGCTGTCGGTGACATTGAATCTATCGCAGGTGCGGCTGCCCAGCCCCGGCCCCCTGCGCTGCCAGGCCTGGGTGCAGGCCAAAGAACTTTCGAGCGGCGAGCGGCTGACTCTGGCAGAGTGGGATGAGATCAGCGATCCGCGCGAAGAAATCGACTTTTCCCTGCAGTACCCCGGGCTTCCTACCGGCGTGTATCGCCTGGAAGCCGCGGCGGTAATCGTCCCGGCCGGTGAGGTAATCCTGCCTGGGATACAACTGGCCGCGTTCCTGGAAGGCGAGATCTTGCAGGTGTTTTAGCCGCGGCCATCAGCGCCGTTCCCATGTAGAGACGCAAAACATGCGTCTCTACTTTTTTCTTATTTGACACCTTGCCATAGCTTCGAAAAGCAGTATACTTAACTTCTCTCGCTGGATGAGAGCGCCAACTGAATAGTTGTTGTACGCTATGGGAGGCATTGATCCGGTTGCAGATTTTTATTGGTCGCTACGACCGCCAGGCAGCAACCTGCGCGGTGGCGCAACCGGGGAGCCAACAGCGAAACCGGCCCAGGATGGGGCCGGTTATATTTTTAAGCAGGGGGCCATGCTTAGAAAGGAGGCGCGGCAGCCAGACAGACCAACGATTTTCCTGTTCCCAAATTCCCACTCTCAAACTTTAGAAATGGAGAAATAGCATGAAAAACGCGTTTCGTGTGGTGACTACCCTGATTTCCGTTTTCGCGCTCCTGGCCATTGTGGTCAGTTCCGCGGCTGCCGGGCGGCCTTTTAGCGACGAAGTTTCCACTGCCGCCGGCTACGAAACCTGGGATTCAGATATGATCGACATTGAAAAGGTCAGCGAAACTGGCGCTGGGGTGTACGTGGCAGTGCTCGATACCGGCCTTACCGCCAACTGGAAGGATTACTTCCCCGAGGAACGCATCGCGGAAGAACTCGGGACCGGATTCCAGCAGTCGATTTCGTTCAAGGCTGGAAATGATGCCTGCGGTCTGGGATATGAAGTCGGCGCGCTGCGCCAGAGTTCCTTCATCGGCTCGCGTGGTTCCACGCATGGCACGCACGTGACCAGCACCATCATCGGCTATTTCTATGACAGCAACTTTGACACCGTGGGCGGCTTCTCCACTCCGCCGATCATGGTGCGCGGTATTGCCCCGGATGTCACCATCATCCCGGTCAAGGTTCTGGCCGATTACCAGATGCCCGCTCGCCCCAAGTGCACCGACCCGACGGTGGACACCAGCGCGCACATCGAAGTCTTCGGCACCGACGCGATGGTCGCCGCGGGCATCCGCTACGTGGGTGACCTGGCCGCCGCCGGTTACCGCCCGATGGTGATTAATATGAGCCTGGGCGGCGGCGCGCTGGAAGACGTCGAAAAAGAAGCGTTGGATTACGCCATTGCGCAGGGCGTGATTGTGGTGGCCTCGGCCGGCAATGAAGGCGAATATGGCATGGGCTTCCCCGGCGCCTACCCGCCCGTGATCTCGGCCGGCTCGGTTGGCTGGACGGGTGAATGGCTGTACCCCGGTGACGGTCCCCGCTACCGCATGTGGTGGCTGAAAGACGACGGCGCGCTGGATCTGCCCGCTGGTTCGGGTGACGTGACCGAAGATATCACCCCCGCCAACATAACCGATACGGTCTACCTGTCGGACTTCTCCAGCCGCGAGCTGACCCCCATTGGCCAGGAACTCGACGTGCTCGCCCCAGGATCGTGGGTGCGCGGCCCGTACCCCGGCCTGCCCGGCTACTCGCACCTGCCGTGGTGGTCAAAGGGTATCGGCGACCTGTACAGCAGCAACCCGAGCAACTTCTACTACGTGGGCGGCACCTCGATGGCGGCGCCGCACGTGAGCGCGGTCTCGGCTCTGCTGCTCGAGAAGAATCCTGACCTCTTGCAAGCGGATGTCGAAAAGATTCTGCGCGAGAGCGCTATTCCCATGCCCGACACTGGTTCTGTCGAGATTTGGGATAACACCGCTGCCGCCACCATCACCTGGGACACCTACTGCGAACCAGTAGACATGGTGTGCGACCCGGTAGGCTATGGCCTGATGCAGGCGGACGATGCGCTGAATCTAGTGCCCTAGTCAAAGTATTTGAATGGTTTTCCCCCCGGCGGGCGCTGCCCGCCGGGGGTTTTGTTACCCATATCGCTATATAATGAATGCATCCCAACCCGCGCACCCCGGAGAAACGCATGAAACCCCAACCCAAGCTGCTGCGCTTTGCTCTCTTTGGCCTGTTATACCTGACCCAGGGCGTGGTCCTGGGCTACTTTGCCTCGCTCAACGCGCTGTACCTGCTCTCCAACGGCCTGGATATGGCCGACGTGGGCGTGTTTTCCTCCATCGCGCTGATCCCGTTCGTGATCAAGATCTTCTTCGGCATGTTGAGCGACCGCTATAACTTCTTCGGCCTGGGGCGGCGCAAGCCATATATCGCCATTGGGCTGCTGGTGCAGGCCGTGTGCCTGGTGCTGGCCGCCAGCATCAACCCGGGGCGGCAGTACTGGACGTTTGTGGGCGTGGCTTTTCTGCTGCAACTGGGCATGGCCTTCTACGATACCTGCACCGACGGCCTGGCGCTGGACATCACCCCCGCCGACGAGAAAGGCCTGCTGCAGGGCTTTATGGTGGGGGGTCGTTCGGTGGGCGTGATTGTGGCCGCCTCGGTGGCCGGGGTGATCGCCGAGCGCTCGTGGCCGGGAGTGTTCTACTTCCTGGCCGCGGCCAGCCTGCTGCCGTTTCTGCTGCTGTTCTTCGTGCGCGAGGCGCCCGAATCAGCCGGCGAGCGTTTCAACTGGGGCGCGTTCAGCGCGTTTAAATCGCGGCAGGTGCTGGCGGTGGCCGGCGCGGGGCTGGTGATCTTTCTGGTGATCGTGGGCGCCAACCAACTGGTCAACCCGTCTTTCTCGGCGCGTCTGGGCATTGATCTTTCCACCGCCGGGTTTATTACCACCCTGTGGGGCCTGGGCTGCGTGGGCGGAGCCTTCCTGGGCGGCGCAATCATGGACCGCGCCGGCGACCGCGCCGCGCTGTGGCTGTCGGTGTTCAGCGTGGCCGCCACGCTGGCGATCATGGCGGTGGTGCCGGCCGTGGCGCTGGCTTATGTGGCGGCGGTGCTGTTTGGTGTGGCCTACGGTTCGTCGCAGGCGGTCTATTTTGCGCTGGCGATGAAGTACACCACCCCGGCCATCGCCGCGTCGATGTACTCGATCCTTATGGCGGTGACCAACGTCGGGCAGGGCATTGGGCTGGGTCTGGGCGGCGTGCTGGCCAAGAACGCCGGCTACCCGGCCGCCTTCCTGGTCTTCGCCGCGGCCATGTTCCTGGTGCTGCCATTCTTCCCGGTGCTCTTCCGCCAGCGGGTGGCAAAACCGGCGTAATCAACCCTTTGTTTCTTGCACAAAATGGAAACGCGGCTCACAGGCCATGTGGGTTGCGTTTCCGATCATCTTGAACGAACATAAGAACAAGAAAGAGCGTTAACACGAATAGGAACGAATAAAACCAGATGGCACGAGTAAAGCGTTAATTATTTTTTATGATTTACGCCGTAGTGCTTGATATAGTTTTATTCGTGTTATTCGGATAATTCGTTTTCATTCGTGTTAATGCTCTTTAAAATGATCAAACAAGAATACAGGGTTGAAGCGAAAAATCGCTGGTAAAATCATGCCGCGTGTGTGCGTCTTATTGATCACAACCACACACATACGGAGGCACCATGTTTCAAGGATTATTTGGCAATGCATCGGAAGTGGACGCGCGCGGGATCGAGCGCGACCTGGAAGCCATACTGGTGGAGGGCGAGCGGGTGGTCAAGGCCTTCCGCATCATCCGCGATATGTTCGTCTTTACCGAAAAACGGCTGATCCTGATCGACAAGCAGGGTATCACCGGCAAGAAAGCCGAGTACCATTCCATCCCCTACAAATCCATCAGCCACTTCTCGGTGGAGACCGCCGGCACGTTTGACCTGGACGCGGAGATGAAAATTTACATCTCCGGCAACATGAACCCCATCCAGCGCGAGTTCCGGCGCGGCAGCAACATCACTGACGTGCAAAAGACCCTGGCCGCGTTTATCCTGCGCTAAAATAGCAAAGATGGACGCCCAAACGGTACTGGATGAATTCAACGCAGCCTTCAACCGCCACGACGTGGACGGGATGATGGCGTTGATGACCCCGGATTGCGTGTTCGAGAACACCGATCCGCCGCCTGCCGGCGAGCGTTTTGCCGGGCAGAGCGCGGTGCGCCAGTTTTGGGTCGATTTTTTTGACGCGGCTCCCACGGCGCGGATCGACATCGAAGAACTGTTCATCTGCGGCGAGCGCGCCGTGCAGCGCTGGGTGTACCACTGGGCGGAGGACGGTTTTGTGCGCGGGGTGGACATCTTCCGCCTGCGCGACGGAAAGATCGCCGAGAAGTTCTCCTACGTGAAAGGCTAGGGTCGCATGGCCATCCTGCACTCGGGCAACCTGGGGCTGGAAATCCGCTTTATCGAGTACGACTCGAATGACTGGGTCCAGTACGAGATCCTGTTCCTGTACAAGGGCGAGCCGATGGTGCAGGATCACCAGCTCAAGCGGGTCAACGAGCACTGGCAGAAGCGCTCGCCGGGCGCATTCAAGGCCAACCAGTACGGGCGTGACGGGTTCATCCCCACCATCCGCGAAGCGCTGGATAGCGACCAGCCGCAGTCCTTCACCCCCATGGACCCCGACATCACCATGGCAATCTACCCGCTGCGCGGCTTCCCCTTCATCGCCAGCGGTTGGGAGCTGATCTACCAGCTGGATGAGGACGACGAGTACCAGGCCGACCAGGCCCTGATCCGCGAGTTGGCCGGCGGCCGGCTGCCCAGCGATCCGTTCACCATCATCTTCATGGTGGACGTGTACAACTACGGCGAGACGATGGTGTATCACGGCGAAGGTCCCGCGCTGATCCTGTGCGTTCACCGCCACCAGCTGCGCGAATTCTGCGAAGCGCTGGAGGAGGAATACGCCGCGTTTTGCCGGCAGTGGGGGATCGAAAACCCGTGGGAATAAGGCCGGGGCAGCGGGTTGAAACTGGTCGCGCTGTGCGGGCCACACAAGACGATACTGTGTCATTCCCGAAGGACACGAACTATCATATAAGCTATAATAACCGCTCAACGACGCTTCTGCTTACGAGGTTGCCCACATGGGTCGAGTGCAAAAAATTCTATTTCTTACCGGTGGGGGGATTTGTGTGCTGTGCGCGTTGATCGGCATCTTCATCCCGGTCCTGCCGACGACGCCATTCCTGCTGCTGGCAGTGTTCTTCTTCGCGCGCAGTTCCGAAAAGGCGCACCAGTGGCTGCTGCACAACCGCTGGTTCGGCGGCTATATCCGCCGCTACCACGAAGGCCGAGGGATCGCGCTGCGCGATAAGATCATCACCCTCACGCTGCTGTGGCTGACCATCCTGCTCACCGCC
>CALDSL010000371.1 GCA_937920255.1 uncultured Anaerolineaceae bacterium
CAGCCGCCCGAGCACATCGCCGGGCGGCTTTTTTTGTCCGGTGGTTTGTTTTGTATGGGCTGTGGGCTGTGCCCACAGCCCATACAAAAACCCATTTTTATTTGTTTGCGAAGGGTAACGTCTCTTCAAAATGACAAACATCATTATTTCGCACGATAATGTTCTTTATAGATTACATTCAACCAAAATAATGGTACACTTTATAAAAGTTCAACCATACCCACAGGCACACATATGTCTCGCAGACCGAACCCGGACAAAAATCGTCGTGGCAAGCCTTCGACCGCGCAAGCGGCCACCAAAGACCAGAGTAGCCCTGCCCTGCTTTCGGAAACAGCAGGCGCGGAGGATGCCGCTCCGGTGGGGCAGCGGCTGCGCGATTTGCGCCATAAGCAGGGATTGAGCATACGCGCCCTGGCTGTGCGCAGCGGATTGGCGATCAACACGTTAAGCATGATCGAAAACGAAAAAACCTCGCCATCAGTCAGCACGCTGCAGGTGCTTGCCCGGGCGCTGCAAGTGCCCATCGGGGCATTTTTCGAACAAGAGCGGTCAGAAAAGCGAATGGTTGCCGTGCGCCAAGGGCAGCGCCCGATGGTCAGCATGGGGACAACCCGGCTGGAGCACCTGGGAAAGGATCTGGCCGGTAACGCCGTGCAGCCGTTTGTGGTCACACTGGAGCCCGGAGCGGGCAGCGGGCACAGCCCAATCGTGCATACCGGGCATGAATTTGCCTACTGCCTGAGCGGGCAGATACGCTACACGTTCGAAGACGAGACTGTTCTGCTCGAAGCCGGTGACAGCATTGTTTTTGAATCGCACCTGCCGCATTACTGGCAAAATACCGGCGTAACGCCAGCGCAGATCATTCTGGTGCTCATTCCCGCGGACGTACGCGATGAGCCGGTCGAACGCCACTTTCACATGGAATAACACATCTTCTTACGGAGCTAACACATGAAAATTGCATTGGTCACCGATAATGGAGAAGTTATCAGCCAGCACTTTGGCCGCGCGCCGTATTACCTAGTCGTCACAGTCGAGGACGGGCAGATCGCCCATCGAGAACTGCGCGAAAAACTGGGACATAACCACTTTCACAACCAGGAACATCACGGCCACCAGCACGGCCAGCACGCCGAAGCCGGCCACGGCTCCGACCCCGCCTCGCACAGCCGCCACGCCAGCATGGCACAGGCAATCGCCGATTGCGAAGTGCTGATCTGTGGCGGAATGGGCGCTGGGGCGTATGAAAGCATGCGCCAGCTCAACATTAAACCCGTCGTCACCGAACTGCGCGATATCGACCAGGCCGTGCAGGCCTATCTGGCCGGTAACCTGCAGGACCGCACCGATCTGCTGCACTAGGCTTTTCACGCAGCCAGCCGCGAACCCTCATCCACCAACACCAGCATGAGAGGATAGCATGGAACCCAAGATCCAAATCGGCATCATCATCTGCGATCGCTACCGCACCTGCGGCGGCGGAAAGTGCCTGCGGGCGTTGAGAAATCGTGAAGGAGCGTTTCAGCGTTACGCCGGTCAGGAAGTCGAACTGGTTGGCTACTCGACTTGCAACGGCTGCCCGGGTGGCAACGTCGAGAACGTGGGCGGCGAAATGGTGCGAAACGGCGCGCAGGTCATCCACCTGGCAACTGGCATGGTTGTCGGTTACCCGCCCTGCCCCTACCTGGAAACGTTCAAGAATTTCCTGGAAAAACGCTACAACGTTGAAGTGGTTGTCGGCACGCATCCGATCCCGACCAAGTATCTGAACATGCACACGCACTTGAGGACGTGGGAAGATCCGCGTTGGGAGCCGATTCTGGAAAATACGATGGCGGATGAAACGCTGCGCAACGCATACGATTAGCACAGGCCAGCGGCGCAAAATTCGATCACCGCAAAATATATAGGCCTGTCACGGGAGCATTTGCATTGATACCACTGGATGCGCTGTTAAACGTGTTCCTTCTAAGCCTGATCGCCGGGATGGGTACCGGTTTGGGCGGTCTGATCGCTGTGATCCGCTCGCCGGGCCGGCGCACATTTGGCTTTATGATGGGCAT
>CALDSL010000372.1 GCA_937920255.1 uncultured Anaerolineaceae bacterium
CAGCTCAAAAACGAGTACTTCCTGGCCGACGCGGTCAACATTATGCTCGATCGCGGGCTGGATATGCGCGCTGTGGAGGTCAACGTGTGGCTGGATGCCGGCACGCCCTCGGCCATGCTGGAGACCAACCAGTGGCTGCTCGATCATGGCCAGGACAACAGCGCCGAAGCCGCCAAACGCGCGGGCGTGGCGGTGGTGTCGCCGGTCTTCATCCACCCCAACGCCGAGGTGATCGATTCGGTGGTGGGGCCGTACGTTTCCATCGGCTGCGAGTGCCGCATCGAGAAGGTGATCGTCAAGAACTCGATCCTGGATGAGGGCACGCAGGTAAAGACAATGATCCTGGAAGATTCGCTGCTGGGGCGCGACGTGCAGGTGCAAGGACAGCCCTCGCGGCTCAACCTGGGCGATAACGCCATGGCGGTGGAATAGAACGAGGTTGCAATGAGCGAACCGCGCGACCTGGTGGAATGCCACTCAGGCTACGAGTATGCAGAACGGCCTACCGCGCTGTACTGGGAAGAGCAGAGGCTGGAAGTGGAAGAAATACTGGACCGCTGGCGCATCCCCGGGGCACACTGCTTCCGCGTGCGCACCACCGATGGGCAGGTGTTTGAGCTGTTCTACGGCGAACTGTACGACGAGTGGCGCGTCAATAAGATCTAAAACTTGAGATTGGGGTGTTTTTGTTGTTGGGCATCTTTGCTGCCCAATAACAAAAACACCCCAATCATCATGAAAGCATCATTTCAACCGGATTGGCAGCAGCATGGGCGTCTTGCGCCGGTATTCGGCGTAGGCAGCGCCGAACTCCACCAGCAGCTTGCGTTCTTCCAGCAGCGCGCCAACGATCAGATAGCCGGTGATACCCAGGTTGAAGGCCAGCCCGTTCCAGGTAACGGCCGGGTTGGCCCACAGGATCAGCAGCCCGGCGGAGTACAGCGGGTGGCGCACCCAGCGGTACAGCCCGCCGGTGACCAATTGGCCGTCGCGCCCGCGCGCGTCCGGGCTGCAGAGCGAATCATCCTCCCGGCCACGCGCCTGCGACAGACCGCTGAACGCTCCCAGGTCGGTTTGCAGCAGCCCGGCCACCAGTCCCACCACGCCCAGAGCTTGAAGCGCGTAACCCAGCCAGCGCAGCGCGCCCGGCCAGGCGTAGAGCGGCGCATCCGGCAGTAGCGCCACCAGGGCCAGCACCGGCAGCAGGGTAACCGATACAATCACGTTGTACCCCAACCGGTACCAGCGCCGCGCCGCCGCGCCCCCCACCCTGCACGCCCAGCGCTTGACCGTGTGCGAAGCCAGAATCGAGTGCAGCGCGCCGTAGAGGAAGAGCGAGAGCAGGATGAGGAGGAAGGAGGTCATGGATTGATTATAGCGGGATTGGGCGCAAAGACGAGCAGCTTTGCCTCTCCCCGCATAACCTATTCATATTTATAAGAGTTTGTCCAGCGGGGAGAGGTTAGGTGAGGGGTTTGAATTGGAATTGATTTTGTGTTTTTCCAAACATATCGTAACGATCTTCTCAATCACCGCATCCAGACTATACCGGACCTCATCATTCGTAAAACGCACTACACGAAAACCTCTACCTTCCAGATATTGCGTGCGAACAGCATCATACGCTTCTTGTTCTGCATGCGAATCCCCATCGACTTCAATGATCAGTTTATCTTTCAGACATACAAAATCGACGATATAGCCGCCAATGGGATGCTGTCTGCGGAATTTGAGTCCGTTCACATTGCGATTGCGCAATTGCTGCCACAGAACACCTTCCATTGATGTTTGCTGCATACGTAGTTCATGTGCTCGTTGTGCAATGATGGCTTTATTCGGTTTCATGGATTTATTTCTCTGAATTAGGTGGAGACAGCGATAAACCGCAGGTAGCATCCCTCTCCCCGCTAAGATACTTGCCCGTAAATCGTTATTTCCAGCGGGGAGAGGTTAGGTGAGGGGAATCTTGGTGCGGTTTTTAAGCCCCTCACCTAACCTCTCCCCGCAGAATTACTCGCGTTATTATCAGAATCATTTGCGGGGAGAGGAATTGAGGACTACAACCGCACCCTGCTCGCGTCCTTCTGCAGCACCACCTCGGGGTCTTCCAGCAGCTCCAAGAGGCGCGGGTGGTTTTCGTATGCACCGCGGTACTCGGGTGGAAGCATCACCGCGATGCGGCACATGATCTCGTCGGTCATGCGCTGCAGAGCCTCGTCGCGGTTCTCGCGGTCGAGCGGGGGCAGATGGAACGGCTTGCCAAATCGCACCATAATGTGCGGCTTGCGCAGCGTAAAGATCTTGCGGAAGGCGTGCTCGGTGCCGGTGAGGGCCACCGGCATGATCGGCGCGCCGCTCTTCATTGCCAGCAGGTTGACGCCGGGCTTACCGGGCAGCAGTTTGGCATTCTTGCTGCGCGTGCCTTCCGGGGCGATGCCCAGCGGCCGCCCGGATTTGAGCACCTCGATCCCGCTGCGGAATGCGCCAAAATCGGCGCGGTCACGGTCGATCCAGATGCCCTCGGCGCTGTCGACAAACCAGCGCATGAACGCGAAATTCTGATATTTGTCGGTCACCAGCGCGGTGAGATCGCTTCGGGCGGGCTGCGCCAGCATCACCGGCGTGTCCATCTGGCTGAGATGGTTGAGGGCGATAATCACCGCGCCCTGCTTGGGGAAATTTTCCAGACCGACGTATTCCGTCCGGGTGAGATGGTGCAGCAAAAACTTGACGATCTTGATCAGGGTGGATTTCTTCATATGGATGAGAACCCCACGCAGAATACAAGGATGCGAAGAACGCCAAACTTCGCGGCGGGCAGTCGGTTCAATACGGCAGGATCAGACGCCGATTTCCGGCGGCATGCAGGCTGCTGGTTTGGGTTAGTCAAAGTTCAGCTTGGTCGGGTCACTTACCACGGGAGCGGGCTCACGCTTGGCCTTCCACGCCTCGTATACCGCCGGTATCACCGAGATCAGGATAATCGCAATCAGCACAAAGTGCAGATTGCGCTCCACCCAATCAAACTGGCCGAGGAAGTAACCCGAGAACAGGAACAGCGACGTCCACAAGATGCCGCCGATAAAATTATAGCGGATAAAGTTCCCGTAGTGCATGCCGCCCACCCCGGCCACAAACGGCGCGAAGGTGCGCACGATGGG
>CALDSL010000373.1 GCA_937920255.1 uncultured Anaerolineaceae bacterium
GTGGCCAGCACCGGCGCCCAGTCGGAACCCTGGAGGTTGACGGCCATGCCCAGGCTCTCGATCAGCCCAAACGCTGCGCCCGAAACCAGCCCAGCCGCGAAACCCTCGACGGGCGGGATCTTGCGCCACAGCGCCAGCGCCAGCACTGGCAGGGGTTTGACCAGTTCTTCCAGCAGCGGCACCAGCCCGGCCGTCACTGCCGCCAGCGCGGCCACCACGCCCGGGCGCTCCAGGTAGGGGGTCAGCATTTCCATCACCCGCGGCGACTGCGGGTCCAGCCCGCGCAGGCCTTCGGCCAGTTGCATCAGTTCGCTCACCAGCGCCGGCTGGGTGCTGACCCAGATGGCGAACACGATGATCAGCGCCACGATCAGCACGATTTCGGCGATGATTGCCAGGGTTGGCCCCATCACCATGCCCAGGGTGAACACGCCCCACCCGCGCTGGGCGCTGCCCTGTGGCAGCCGGCTGCGGCCCACTTCCACAAACCACCACAATGGGATGGCCACGGCCAGCACCTGCAGGGGCGGAAGCACCAGCCAGGTGAGCACGTCGCGCGTGCTCGATAGCCAGCCCGCGGCAAGCACCGGCACCCATAAGAGCAGCGCAATGGTGGCTGCGCGCAGCGGGTTGGTGCGCAGCAAAGCCGGGCGCGGCGCGCCAAACAGGCGCAGCGCTGCCAGCGCCGCTCCGGGTACCAGCAGCAGGCTGATGAACATCCCGATCCAGGCAGTGGAAAGCAAAACCACGCGGTTGGACTGCATGTCCTGCTCGCTCAGCACGCTCACCAGCGCCAGCGCCAGCGCGCCAAGCGCGGCGGACAGGGTGGCCATCAGCGCCAAACCGCTGAGGGCGAACTGTAGCAACGAAGGAATATGCACGCGTGGTGATGGATTCATTACGGTTCCGTGATGATCACATCGGTGATGCGGTCGCCATCCGGCGGATCCGGCGTATTTTCCGGGTCGCGCGGGGTCAGCTTTTCCACCACGTCCATGCCCTCGATCACCTGGCCGAAGATCGTATAGCCCCCATCGAGTTGCGAAAGTGGCGCATAGGTGATGAAGAACTGGCTGCCATTGGTGTCCATGCCCGAGTTGGCCATGGCCAGCACGCCGGGTTTGTCAAACTTCAGGTCGCTGGATTCGTCGGCATACAAAAACCCGGGGCCGCCGTAGCCGGTGCCGGTCGGGTCGCCGGATTGGGCCACAAAACCGGGCAGCACGCGGTGGAACATCACATTGTCAAACCAGTTGTCGCGCGCCAGGAAGATGAAGTTGTTCACCGTCACCGGGGCTTTATCGGCATACAACTGCACGGTAAAGTCACCCTGGGTGGTTTTAAAGGTGGCCAGGTATTGCTTGCCGGCATCCACCGTCATGGGCGGGCAACTGGTGTACTGCTTATCCTGCAATTGGATCAGCCGCACCATGGCCGTGATGGTAGCGTAGTCGGTGGGAATGTTATTGGGATATACGCGGTTGTCCACCACCAGGAAGGGCGTGTAATCGATCTGCGCTTCCTGGGCTGCGGTCTGCGCCTGCTGAACCTTTGCCACAATCTCCTGGCTGTCCAGGTCTGTTGTGAAGGCGTCAACGTTCAGGTCGATGCTTCCGGCCTGTTCAATCAGCCAGCCACGGAAGTCGTCCATGGTCAGGGCGGTCCATTCGGACTGCGTGGCGAAGATCAGATCGTGCATCTCCCAGAATTTCCCCTGCCTGCCGGCGGCCTCGGTGGCCTGGGCGGCGAGGAGGGATTTGTCATGCGAAGGGAGCGGGAAATGGCGGAAGACGTAGCGCACGTCGTCGGGGTTGTCTTTGACGATTTGCTCCAACACGGGAGCAATGCGGGCGCAGTACGGTCACATAAAATCGCTGTATTCGAGCAGCGTTATTTCGGCGTCCTTGTTGCCCAAAATCCAGTCGCTATCGCCGACCGGTGCAAAGCGCGCGGCTTCGTCCGGGTCCACTGGGGGCAGAGAGCCTTCGACCGAGCAGGTCTGCGTGCCGCCGGCCGATTCGGGCAGGGGGGTGGACACAGCCGTTGGTACGGCTGTCGGAGCTTCGGTTGGCGTCGGGGCGGATCCGCCGGACGCGCAGCCAGACAGCAGCAGGGCTGCTACGAGAAACCACAATAAAGCTATGCGCATGTTTTTCCTTTCCATCAGGAACTGACTATGTGCCGGGAGGCCAGCCTGGATGCCACAATTTCGCGCAGTTCCTGCTGGATGGTTTCCACCGGGCGCGCCGCGTCGATCACTACCCAGCGCTGCGGCTCCTGCACGGCCAGCGCGCGGTAGCCTGCGCATACGCGCTGGTGAAACGCCAACTGGTACGCATCCAACCGGTTCCACTCGCCGCCGCCGGTTTGCCTGCGGCGCAGGCCTTCGTCCGCGCTGAGATCGAACAGGATGGTCAGGTCGGGCCACAGGCCGCCAGTGGCAAAGTGTAACAGTTGCCGCACGATTTGTAAATCGTTTCCGTGGCCGTAGCCCTGGTATGCCAGAGTGGAGTCCGCGAAACGGTCGGAGAGTACGATTTCGCCGCGCGCCAGCGCCGGCCGGATGACTTCTTCGACCAGTTGCGCGCGCGCGGCCAGGTACAGCAGCGTTTCGCTGCGCGGGTGCATGGCGGTGTTGTCCAGCCGGTGCAGCACCGTGCGCACCTGCTCCCCAATGGAGGTGCCGCCCGGCTCGCGGGTGGTCAGCACCGTGAGACCCCGCTGGCGCAAAAAGTCAGCCAGCGGGGCGATTTGGGTTGTTTTCCCACTACCGTCCGGCCCTTCAAGGGTGATGAACATGCGTGTTTATTCTCGGTAAATGCGCACCCGGCGGTTGGGCTCTTTCCCAAACGAGTGGGACACGAGCTGCGCCTGGCGCGCCATTTCGTGCTGCAGGCGGCGGATGGCGGCCGTGGCCGGGGGCAGATCCACCCAGCGCTGGCCGTTTTGCACCGCTTCGATGGCGGAGAGTGTCTGCGAGGCGTAATCGTTCCAGTCGGAACCGCCGCTGGTGTCGACGCTGAGGTTGAACAGCTCGGCCAGCGAGTGTTCGATTTGGCTGACGGTGTTGGCGCGCAGCACATAGATTGGCATCCCGCGCGATTCCGCTTCCAGAATGGCCTGCTGTCGGTTGCGGTAGTAGGTGCGCAGGGTCATTAATACTTCGGCCTCATCCAGCTCGCGTACCACCGTGACCGGCACGCCCAACCGCTTGGCCGCCTGGATCAGGCGGTTGTTGGCCACCCCGTAAGGGTAGACGCGGATGGTCCGCAGCGCCTGGTTGGCGACCGCGGGTTGGTACTCATCTTGCGCGCCGGCCGCGGGCTGGAGAGGGGCTGTGCGCGTCTGGCCGCCCCCGGCGCGAGTAAAACCCGTTTCCCGTCCACCCTCCGGCACCAGCCGCCGGGTTCCGGAAACCAGCCCCGTGCGCCCGCCCGGCATGCTGGTGGTGGGCGGAGGCGGCGGGGGCGTTTCTACGTGCAGTTCGCCTTCATCATCATAGAAGCGCACTTCCGGCGCGGGCGGGATGCCGCGCAGCAGCGTATCCACCGCCACCGAAACGTCGGGGTGCACCGCGATGCGGTTGCGCTCGATAATTTCGATCAGCACGTCAAAGGTGGGCGGCGCGCGGCGCTCCAGCACGGTCTTCTGCGTGCCGCGCCGGCGCGCTTCCTCGTCTGAAAGCGTGACCGATTCGATCCCACCCACCAAATCCGACAGGGTCGGGTTGAGCAGCAGGTTTTCGAGCGTCTTGCCGTGCGCCGTGCCAATCAGCTGCACGCCGCGTTCGGCGATGGTGCGCGCGGCCAGCGCTTCCAGCTCGCGCCCGATCTCGTCGATCACGATCACTTCGGGGTTGTGGTTTTCCACCGCTTCGATCATGACCTCGTGCTGGAGCGAGGGCGTGGCCACCTGCATGCGCCGGGCGCGGCCCACCGCCGGGTGCGGCACGTCGCCGTCGCCGCCGATCTCGTTGGAGGTGTCGACCACGATGACGCGCTTGTTCTCGGCCAGGATGCGCGCGGCCTCGCGCAGGATGGTGGTCTTACCGATGCCGGGGCGGCCCAGGATCAGCACGCTTTTGCCCGATTCGATCAGGTCCTGCATGATGCCCAGGGTGCCGTACACGGCGCGCCCCACGCGCGCGGTAAGACCGACGATATGCGAGCGGCGGTTGCGGATGGCGGAGATGCGGTGCAGCGTGCGCTCCAAACCGGCGCGATTGTCCGCGTCAAAATCGCCAATGCGGTCGACCACAAAGTCGATATCCGCGCGGCTCACTTCCACCTCGCTGAGCTGCGCTTCCCCGTCGGCAAAACGCGCCATCGGAAAACGGCCCAGGTCGAGGACGATTTCAATCAGGTTATCCGTATTGCCGGCGCGCACCACAGCGTTGTTGATTTCGCTGGGCAGCACCGCCAACAGGGCTTGCAAGTCATCCGTTATTTTTCGTTGATTCATGTTTCTCTTTACTTTTAACGATCTTTCTTAAAGGTTGTTCCACCCTGATCCCCCAAAGCGTAACACAATAACGTTAATTATCCATAAAAATGGCGTTTTTCCAACTGCTTTCTTCCCCGCGAGCCATGCGGCGCGGCGGGGTCGACCAGCCGGAGGAAATTGGGTTGTGGTACGTTGGTTTCAAGCGCTTTTGTTTCCGTTGCTCACCCGGGTGACGATGGTGGCCGTGGGTTCCGCCTGCCGGTTTTCATACACGCCCAGCCGGGCAGTGGATTCGACGCGCTGCGCCTGCACCAGGTGCTTCACCAGCAGTGTCTGGCGCGGCAGCACGCTGCCCTCCAGGTACTGCAGCGTGGTTTCCAGCCAGGCCTGGTATGAGCGCACCGAGAGGTACACCGGCCGGCCCATGCGCATGGGAATGTTCTCGAGCAGGTCGGAGAGCACCTCGCCCACGTTTTCGACCGCCGGGTGAACCAGCGGGTACAGGTAAATGCCGCGCGGCCCGTAGACGCTCTCGGCGCAGGCCAGCACCTCGCCTTTGTGCTTGAACACCAGCACTTTGCTCAGGCTGCTGGAAAGCGGTTCGGCGGCCTGCACCAGCGGCGGCACCAGCGCGTGGTACAGCGAGCGCACGGCGATCTCATCTCCGTTGCGCGCGGGTTTCCAGTACTTCATTTCGCCGCTGCTTTTGCCGATGGGGTACTTCCAGATACGCTGCCAGGCAAACACCGAAAAACCCGAGCGCCGCATGTAGGTCAGCGCGGGGTGATGCTCATCCAGCTCGGCCAGCAGGTGAAATGCCCCGTGCCGCCCGGCCAGGGCAGCAAAGTGTTCCATCAGCACGTTCAGCAGGGGCGTATCGCACTCGGGTTCGGGGGCCAGGAAGACCATGCGCGCGGAGCGCCGGCCCGGGGTGTAGCGCATCTGCCCGATCAGGTCGGGCACGCCGTTCTCCGACCGGCACACGTTCATATATACACCGCGGCCGAGGTTCATGCTGGTCAGCATGGACGGCAGGCTGGCTTGATTTCCGTGTGTAAGGAACAGTTCGTAGTCGAGCGGCAGCACCTGCGCGCGGTAGCGGAACAGGGTGATCAGGTGATGCCAGGTAAACACGCGTACGCTAATAGGACCTCTCCATTCCCAATTTCCATGTTGATTCTACCACGCCCGGGGGATGAGGACAACCAAAGGTAGCAGGAAGGAGGCGTCCGAGCACTTGCGAGTCTTGCGATACCCGTACCCTTCGACAGGGCTCACATCGTCCCGATGTTCTTACGGGAGGGTACTTCGGTATTTTACGGCAAAATACTGCTCGGGCCGCACGTGCTCATTTCGTCCACCTGCGGGCCGCGGATGTTGGCGGCATGCCACCAGTCATTGCCGGCGATATCGCAGCCGGGGGTGTCCGAGGCCACGCGGGCGATGTTGACCATGCGCCCGCCGTACCACACGCGTACAATCGGGTAGGCAAAATTTGCGCCGTAGGTCGAGCCGGGGTTCATGGCCGGCGTGTCGCCACCCAGGCCGCCCGCCAGCGGACCGCTGTAGTCGGTCACAAACGCCTGGTAGGGCTGGCTGTCGACGCTGGGGCTGTAGTAGGGCTGCACGCCTTTGGCCGGCGCGTCTTTGATCTGCACCGCGTCAAAGCGCACGTAGCTGTCCGAGTTGAGCCCGTCACCGCCGTCGTGCATCATCTGCGCGTAGGGTGAAACGCTGCCGCCGAACTGATCCGGTCTCAGCAGCGTGCCGCGCCCCCAATCCGGGCCGCGGTACGTGCCTGCGCCGGGGTACTGCTCCAGCCGGCCGGCGCTCACCACCCCGTCCGCAGCCGAATCCTGCGGCAGCCACACGGCCAGGTCAAAGTTGGCATTGGAGAACATGCTCCAGTTCAGCACCACCCACACATTTTTATTGGGCGGCACGGCGATACTGTTCCAGGCTGTGGCCAGCATCCCGCCCTTATTGGCGTCCGGGTTCAGCTCCGGGTTTTCCAGCAGCGGGCTGTCGATCCACTGGTAGCCGGAAGTGTAGCCGGATTTGCTCACCCACAGGTGGTACAGCACCGGCTCGGTCCCGCTGGGGAGCGGGATATTCTGGATGAACGCGCCAGGGGTGGCCTTGCCCACCAGACCGGTGTCTAGGATCTTGGAGCTGCCGTCGCGGGTGATGGCAATGCGCGCGCCGTCCAGCGGCAGGCCGTTGCTGGCGTTATAGACCTCGGCGTAAAAGCCCACCCGCCCCATCGCCGCGGAGACGTCCAGGTAGCGCGCATTAACCATGCTGCCCGACGCGCCAAAAGCGTTGTTGGGCCAGCAGAACGGCGCGCGTTCCACGCCGTCTTCGGGCCGGCCAAAGTCGTACCCGGGGCTGGCGTAGGCGTTGTTGACGTTGATCCCGGCGCCGGTGTCGTAGGCGTAGGTCAGCGCGCGCCCGGTGCTGATCAGCCGCTGCTTGAGTTCGACGTTGGTGAGCGTCTTGAACACGCTCAGCGTGCGAACAGCCGCCGCGGCGGCATACGGCGCGGCCATCGAGGTGCCGCTGTCGTACTCATAGCCTTTTGCATAGCCGTACATGTAATTGTTATAGAAGGGATAGCTGGTCGGCTGGGTGGAGTAGATCTGGTCGCCGGGAGCGACCAGCTCGACGTGGCGGCCGTAGTTGGTGAAGCGCGTGGCGCAGTCGCTGTACTCGTACCATTCACCCTCATCCGGCGCGCCGCTGGCGTTGGCGTCGATCCACAGGCGCACGTAGGGAGGGTTGCTGCGCGCGGCGGCCACGGCGATCAGCCCGGCGGCCAGCTCGTTGGCGCCGCCCACGCTGGCCGGCGGTGGGGTCGACGGGTGCGCCCAGGCCGCGGGGTAATCCGCCTGGGTGGTGCCGCCGTTGCCGGCCGCGGCAACCACCAGCTTGCCCTTTTCCACGATGGCGTAGCGCAGGCTCTGGTATTCCACCGCGTCGGCTTTGGGCGAGCCGAGGCTCATGTTGATCACGCGCACGTCGGTGCGGTTGGCGCAGTAGCGCACCGCGGCGGCCACGCTGAACGAGGTGCCCTGCCCCTGCGCGTTGAGCGCCTTCACCGCCACCACCTTGCCGTTCGACACGCCCAGCACGCTGCCGTTGGCGTTATCGTTGCGGGCGGCGATGACCCCAGCCACGTGCGTGCCGTGGCCGCTGTCGTCATACGGCTGCTTGTCGTCGTTGACAAAATCGTAGCCATTGATGACCTTGGACTTCAGGTCGGCGTGCTTGCCATCCACGCCGGTGTCGATCACGCACACCGCCGTGCTGGAAGCGCTGTTGCGCCACACCACGTCGGTTTCGACGATGTCCCAGCCCCACGACTGGTAAAAGTCGTTGACGATCTCCCGCGGGAAGGCCGGCACCGACTTGCCTTTCTTCAGCGTGCGCATCGAGGCCAGTTGTTTGGCGCTAAAACTGCGCGTGCCGCCCTCGGCGGTGCGCAGGCTGTAAACGGCCTCTTCTGGCAGGATGACGCCCGGGCGCTCCGCGACCGCGGCCGCCTCGGGAATGCTGTAGACCCAGTTGGGCTGGGCGAAGAGCACCTGCCCGCCGGCGGCGAGCTCGCCGGCCAGCGCGGTTACATCCGCGGCCGGGTCAACGCTGAGCAGGGCCAGGTTCTCAAAGCTGGCCACCACGTCCGCGCCGGTCTGCCCGGCCAGGGCCTGGGCGCTGGCGGCATAGGCTTTGCCGGAGCCGCCGGGTGCGAACGCCACCAGCACTTCGCCGGGCACGTATTGCGCGGCCGGGGCATCCGGCGCGTCCTGCGCCACCGCCACCGCGGACGGCAGCGCTGAGAACGCCAGGGCCAGGATCAGGGCGGCGCGAAACAGATTCAAGATTTTCATTGGTTCTCTCCCTTTGCAAACGGTGAACGTTTTGGCTCGGTAACTGATGCTAACACGAAGCAAGCATCGATTCAAGCGGGGGAAAAAGCGTTAACACGAACCCGCAGGGCGATGTGGGAACGAATACCCACGAATGACACAAATAGAGCTTATATGATAATTCACACAAAAGCGAACCGCGAAGAAGCGAAGAGCGCGAAGGAAACGCGAAGAAGATTTTAAATCGCTTTTCTTCGCGTTTTTCTTTCCCGTAGGAACATCGGGACGATGCGCGCTCTTCGCTTCTTCGCGGTGAAATCTTTTTGCGTGACCCGCAAGGCGCGAACGGCTTTTATTAACATTCCAAATCTGCGGGAAATATTAATAAAAGCTCTATTCGTGCCACATCGCCCTGCGGGTTTGGTTTTATTCGGCTCTTATTGGTGTTAACGCTTTTCCCCTTATGCGGGAAACTCCCCCGTCCGCATGTGACGAATCCCGGTTGTGCCGGGGCGCGCAATGCGCTACCATGAAATGAAGACCAGATTGGGAGGGAGCGAAGATGAAACAGGCCTTATCCGCGGAGCAGTTACGTCGCACGGTTGACCCAGGCAGCTTGAACTGCCAGACCAGCGCCGAGCTGGAAGCCAACAAGAACATCATCGGGCAGGAGCGCGCCACACGCTCATTGAAATTTGGGCTGGGTATCCGCGCGCCGGGGTTCAACATCTACGTCTCGGGGGCGCCGGGCACTGGCCGCACCACCGCCGTGCGCCAGTTCCTGCAGCAGGTGGCGCGCGAAAAAACCACCCCACCCGACTGGTGCTACGTGCGCGATTTCAAGAACGCCTCGCGTCCCAATGCCATCCGGCTGCCCACCGGGCGGGCGCAGGTTTTCAAGCAGGATATGAAAACGCTGATCGAAGCGGTGCAGGCCGAACTGCGGCGGGTGTTCGAAAGCGAGGAATACGCCGCCCGCCGGCGCGAGGCGGCCAGCGGCTTCGAGCGCCAGGGCGAGCAGATTCTGGATCAGATCCGCCGGCGCGCATCCGAAGCCGGTTTTGCCCTGCAGCAGACGCCCATGGGCCTGATGACCATCCCCGTACACGACGGCCGGCCAATGAAGCAGGACGAATTTGCCGCGCTGAGCGAGGAGGAACGCGATTCGTTCTCCAAGCGCCAGCAGAGCCTGCAGGAGGAAATCGAAACCGCCATCCGCCAGGCGCGCGGCATCGAGAAGGACGCAGGCGAAGAAGTGCGCCGCATGGACCAGCAGGTGGCCGAGTACGCCCTCAACCTGCAGATGAGCGAGCTAAAGGGCCGCAGCCGCGATATCCCCGAGGTGCTGGCCTACCTGGAACAGGTGCGCCAGGATATTCTGGAGAACCTGGAACAGTTCCGCGCCACGCCCGAAACGCCTCCCAAAAACGGCGATGTGCCCATGGCGCAGCAGATGGCGGTGATGATGGCTGCCAACCGCGAGAATTTCTTCCGGCGCTATGAAGTTAATGTATTGGTGGACAATAGCTCGCTGCAGGGCGCGCCGGTGGTGACCGAGTTGAACCCGACCTATAACAACCTGTTTGGCCGCATCGAAAATGAAGCCCTGTTCGGCGCGCTGGTCACCGATTTCAATCTGATCCGCAACGGCTCGCTGCACCGCGCCAACGGCGGTTTTCTGGTCATCCCGGTGGAAGAACTGCTGCGCAACCCCTTCTCGTGGGAAGGACTGAAGCGCGCGCTCAAGAACCGCCAGATCAGCATTGAAGACCCCACCGAGCGCGCTGGCCTGCCGGTGACGCGTTCGCTGCAGCCTGAGCCGATCCCGTTGGATATCAAGATCGTGCTGATCGGCCAGCCCTCCACCTACGCGCTGATGGAGATGTATGATGAAGACTTCCGCGAGCTGTTCAAAGTGAAGGCCGATTTTGATTCGACCATGCAGCGCGATCCGGACAGCGTGCAGGATTACCTGCATTTCATCTCCAGTTTTTGCGAGGACGAAGGCGTCAAGCCGGTGGACTGCACCGGCATGGCGCGCATCGTGGAGTACGGCTCGCGGCTGGCAGCCGACCAGACCAAGCTGACTACGCGTTTCGGCACCATCGCCGATATCGTGCGCGAGGCCAGCTACTACGCTGAGCTGGATATGTCGCAGTACATCACCGCGCAGCACGTGGAACAGGCCATTGAAGAGAAGATCTACCGCTCCAACATGGCGCAGGAAAAGCTGCAGGAGATGACCCAACGCGGCATTCTCAAGATCGAGGTGGATGGCCAGCGCGTGGGCCAGGTGAACGGCCTGTCGGTGATGGATATCGGCGACATTGCTATCGGTCACCCCAACCGCATCACCGCCAGCGTGGGCGTGGGCGCTGAAGGGCTGGTGAACATCGAGCGCGAGGCCAACCTGAGCGGTCCGATCCACACCAAGGGCATGTTGATCCTCTCGGGTTTCCTGCTCGACCGCTTTGCGCAGGATAAACCCATCAGCCTGTCGGCGCGCCTGGTGTTTGAGCAGAGCTACGGCGGCATCGAGGGCGACAGCGCCTCCAGCACCGAACTGTACGCCATCCTTTCGGCGCTTTCCGGGCTGCCGGCGCAGCAGGGCATCGCCATCACCGGGTCGGTCAACCAGCGCGGCGAAGTGCAGGCCATCGGCGGGGTGAATGAGAAAGTGGAAGGCTTCTTCGAAGTCTGCCGCGCCAAAGGCCTGAACGGCCAGCAGGGCGTGCTGATCCCCGAGAGCAATGTGGAGCACCTGATGCTCAAACCGGCGGTGGTCGAAGCCGCGCGGGCGGGCCAGTTCCACATCTGGCCGGTGCAGACGATCGACGAAGGCATCGAGATTCTCACCGGCGCGCCGGCCGGCGCGCGCGACGCCGGCGGCAAATATCCCGAAGGCTCGGTCAACGCCCGTGTCGACGCACGCCTGCGCGAACTGGCCCAGATCAACGCCAAATTCGGCAAAGACGAGTAGACAGGCAGAGAAAAAGCATCACGAATAACACGAATAGACGAATAACACGAATTTTTTCTAGAAAAAATTCGTGTTATTCGTCTATTCGTGTTATTCGTGATGCTTTTCTTCAACGATTAAATTCACTCTTGACAAACTCGAGAATCGTAATACAATAAAACAAAGATACAATAATACAATCATCCAATGCGACAAAGGAGTACCATGGTTGAAACCGTTAGCTGAACAAATCAAACTCGATTTTCGCGCCGGGGAGCCATTGTACATGCAGATCGCGCGGCAGGTGGAGCAGATGGTGGCAGCCGGCCTGCTCCAGGTTGGCGACCAGCTCCCCACCGTGCGCGAGCTGGCCACCGAGCTGCGCATCAACTTTAACACCGTGGCGCGCGCCTATCACGTGCTGGATGATCAAGGGCTGATTTCCACCCAGCGCGGGCGCGGGACATATATCTGGGAGCAGCCCACCGAGGAAATGATGCAAAAACTGAAGCAAAAGACCCTGGAAGAACTGGCGCAACGCTTTCTGGAAGAAAGCCAGAACCTGGGGTACAGCCCGGAACAGGCGGCCGAAGTACTACGGCAGGTCATCGCCGCCAGCGGTACGGCCGATATGGCCGCCAGCAACATAGATCAGGAAATGTGAGGAAACGATGGCAAAAAAAGATGAAACCAACCAACGCGCGGATACACACAACTGGACCAACAGCCTGCTGAAACCCGCGCAAAAGCCGGTTGATCCGTTCCACATCAGCGGGATCGCCGGGTTTCTATCGGCGCTGATCTTCATCGCCGCAATCGCCGTGGCCGTCTACCTGGACGGCAAAATTTCGGATGGATGGATCGCGTTGATCGTCATTTTGGCCAGCCTGATCGGAACGCTAGTTCTGTTCGGCCTCAAGGTGGCGCGGCAGTGGGAAAAAGCGGTCGTGCTGCGGTTGGGTCGTTTCCGCGGTCTGCGCGGCCCCGGCATGTTCTGGATCCTGCCGATCGTCGATACCACCCCGGTATGGATTGACCACCGCGTGATGGTGACCCCGTTCAACGCCGAAAAGACGCTCACCAAAGACACCGTCCCGGTGGACGTGGATGCAGTGCTGTTCTGGGTGGTGTGGGACGCGCAAAAAGCGGCCCTGGAAGTGGAAGATTACCGCGCCGCCATCGCCTGGGCTT
>CALDSL010000374.1 GCA_937920255.1 uncultured Anaerolineaceae bacterium
CCTTCGGTGATCTCGACGGTCACGCCCGGGTTGGCGGCTTCAAAAGCGGGGTTGATGTCACTCTTGAGCCATTCAATCGTGGCGGGATTGTAGTCGAGCAGGTAAATCTTCAAGGTTTTGGATTCAGCGGCCGCGGGGGCAGCGGGAGCTTCCGTCGCAGCCGGCGCCGCGGGAGCTTCGGTGGCCGCGGGGGCGGCGGGCGCTTCGGTTGCAGCAGGCGCCGCGGGGGCTTCGGTGGCGGCGGGCGCTGCGCAGGCGGCGAGCAGCATGCTGGCAAGCACAATCAACGACAGTACAGCAAACAGATTCTTACGCATTTTCCTTCTCCTTACGTGTTATTCGTCAAATGGATCAACGACTTTCTCCAAAAATACGGTGAATACTCCGTGCGACCTCCTTTCCTACACCGGCGAGTCTTTCCAGCCGTTCTTCGTTTGTGGGACATACACTCCAGTTTTTTTCTGCAACCAAAGCAATCAAAAATTACCAGCAAATGAACGCGCAAGCGCCATCAATAAACATATTTGGGGGTGGTCTCGGCCTGCTGGAATAACAGCGAGTAGTTATCCAGCAGCAGGTGCGCAGCCGAACCGAGGATACAGGCCTGGTAATCCAGCCGGCCGAACTGAATGCGGGTGGCCTGGGTCATGCGTTCCAGGGCGGTGCGGCGCATGGCGTTTTGCACAGCCTCCAGCCACAGATCGCCAAACACGACCAGGTCGCCGGTAAGGATCACCTTTTCAATATTCAGGACGCCCACCATCGACCCAATCGTTTTTCCAAGGGCTTCGCCAGCCGCCTGCACCACCCGGCACGCATCCGGGTCGCCGCCGCGGCAGCGCTGCGCCACAGCGGCGATATCCAGCGTCTCGCCGGCCTGCGCGCGTTCCTGCACCTGCTGCAGCACGGCGCGCGCGCTGGCCAGCGTTTCCAGGCAGCCATGCCGGCCGCAGCGGCACATGGCGCCATTTTGCTGGATGACGATATGGCCGATTTCGCCGGCGCCGCCGCCATCACCCTGGAACAACTGCCCGTTGATGAGGATGCCCGAGCCGATACCGTGTTTGACCGTGATCACAATCAGGTTATTGCTGCTGCTGGGGTCGCCGTAGACGTACTCGCCGATGGCGGTGGCCTGGCTATCGTTAAGGATGGACACCGGCAGATGATAGCGTTCTTCCAACAGGCGAGCCAGGGGGAGATCGCGCCAGTCGAGGTTGACAGCGTTGATGATGATGCCGTCGCGGGTGTTGATCAGGCCGGGGGTCCCCACCCCAATCCCGATGATCGGTTTCCACGCCGTCTGCATCAACTGATCCAGAATGGTGGTGACCGAACGCAACGCCAGATCGCTGTCTTTGCTCTTGACCGGAATTTCCACAGTGGCTTTGATCTCGCCGCGCAGGTTGACGATCGCGCCGATGAATTTTTCTTCCGAGATGTACACGCCGATCAGGTAACGCGCGTCCGAAACCAGGCTGAGAAGGATCGAAGGCTTGCCCCCGGTCGAAGAACCTACGCCGATCTCCTCGACCAGTCCCTCGGCCATCAGCCCGGTGACCACCTCGGAAACCGTGGCGCGGGTGAGCTTGGTCTCACGGGCAATATCCGCGCGGCTGGTGACCCGGTTGTCGATGATCATCTTCAGAACAAGATCACGGTTGTGTTCTTTAATATGGTGGTGCGTAGCTTTAATCGACGGCATAAACGCCTCTGGGGAAAATAACTTTGAATGTTTATTGAACTTACAAAGTCTATTGTTACACGGTTTTTCTGAAATTTCAATAGTTTTTGGGAAAATGCCAAAAATATTAAGGTTCTCGCCCGGGCTTTTGGACAGGTTCGCCGGTCTGGGGTATGATTATGGCTGGAACCGCATGGAACGCATCAGCCTACCCTACTTAGTCCCCTACACCGCGCAGATCGCCAGCCCAGAACTGGCGGATGATATCTTTATGCACCGCCTGCCGCCCGAGCAGGACCCGCGCTGGGCGGAAACCGGCGCGCATTCCCCTGAAGAATATGCCCACTGGGTAGAACGCGGTTGCGGCGTGGCCTGCGTGAAGATGAGCGTGGAAGCGCTGGGTGGCCCGACGCGCCCGCTGTTGGACTGGGCGCGCGAAGGCGTGGCGCTGGGTGGATACCTGATCGAACAGCGCGAAAATGGCGAAAGCGTGGAACGTGGCTGGATCCACGCCGCCCTGGCGCGGCTATGTCACGCGGCCGGGCTGCAGGCTGAAGCCCGCCCGGCAACGCTGAAAGAAATCCCCGAACACCTGCGCGCCGGCCGGCTGGTGATCGCCTCTACGTCATACGAGATCGGCACCGAAGGCCCGGTGACCAAGCGCGGCGGCCACCTGGTGGTCATCACCGGGGCGGAAGTGGACGGCGGGCAGCCAGTGATGTTCACCATTCATAACCCATCCGGGCATTTCACCCATCTACAGGCTGGCGGGCAGATCCCCGCCGTGCGCTTTGCGCAGGGCTATACCGGGCGCGTGATCGTGGTGTGGCGCGAAAACGCCTGATACTACGGCTTATTCGACGGTGGAACCGCCAGCGGCCTGGATGATCTCATTGGCCAGCGCCTGCAAATCGCCGGTCTCGCCGGTTTCGGTTTTCATCGAGCGCCAGTAGATGTCCAGAAGCTCGGCCGGGCTTAGGCTGTTGATGGTGGCATCGCCAGGGATGCGCAGGCGCGATTCCATGCGCGGGCGCCGCACCAGGTGGAACTCAAAGGCCTGCTCAGCGTAAGTACGCAGGCAGGCTTCGTCCACCAGCGGGTCGCAGGTGCGCGGGTAATCCAGCACCAGACGCATGATCGCCCCCTGCAGATCTTCGGCGGCGGGCAGTTGCTCCAGGATGATGTCCATCAGCCGGTCGGGGCCTTCCAGCTTGACCAGCCGGTCAATAAAGCGCCGGCCGTCGAGCTTGCGCCATTCCACCCGCGTTTCCTTGCCGTGGTCGAGGTGAGCGATGACAAAATATTTCTCATCCGCCACCTCGCCGAAGTCGACGCGCTCGATCGAACCGGGATAAATCACCGGGGGCTGGCAGCCCTCGTTCACATCCTGCGCCTTATGAATATGCCCCATCGCCACGTAGCACAGGCGCTGATCTTTGACCATCGCGCCGGGCAGCACCAGGTCGCTTCCGAGCTGCACGCTGCGCTCCACGCCATACTTGGCGCCCTGCACCGAACCGTGCGCGGTCAGCATCAGCGGCAGGCCGCGGTCGGCGTTATCGATCCAGCCCTGCACCAGCTCGCTCAGGCGCGCCTCCAACTCGGTGTACACGTTGGCCGGGTCGACCCCGTTCATGCTCAGGCTTGCCATCAGGCCGGAACGCGGCACCCACGGCAGGGCGATGAGTTGGAGCGGCAGGCCGAACAACTCCTGCGGCCCCAACAGCGCCGGGCGCCCCAGCAGGAGCACGTTCGGCACTTCCAGGGTCTCGTACTCCTGCATGGCGTTGGCGCGCCCTGAGGCCGGGGATATATCGTGGTTGCCCACCAGCAGCACAGTGGGAATGCCGGCGCGCGACAGGCGCATGATGCGCCGCCCCCACTCGCGCTGGAAAGTCGGCGCGGGCGAGCGGTCTTTATAGGCGTCGCCGGCGAACAGCACCAGGTCGACGCGCTCGGCGATGGCGGTATCGATGATGGTATCCAGCGACTTGAGGAAATCCAGCACGCGGAACGGGAGGCCGGTATCCGGGTCGCGGCGCCCGTGGGCGGCGATATCAATATGCGCGTCAGCGAAGTGAAGGATTTTCAGCATGGGTCAACGGTGCTCCGCCAGAAAAGATGCGTGCTTACGGCGCCAGCCCCAGGTATTGCAGTTGGGCGGTTGCCGGTCCAAAATTGGGGTGATATTCGAGCGCGGTATAGAAATCGGCCACGGCGTCATCCTGCTTGCCGACCATCAGATACCCCAACCCGCGCCAGTAGTAGGTTTCTTCCAGGTAGGGGTTGTTGGCGTTCTTGATCGTCAGGCTGGCCAGGTCGATGAGATCCTGGTAGCGCCCGGAATAGTAGTAGGCAAAGTAGGGGCCGGTCTGGTACCACACCATGCGCCACGGGCGCTGGTTGGTTTGCAGATCTTCGTACAGGCCAAACGCGCTGTCGTACGTAGAGGCCGCCCCGATGTAATCCTGCAGGTTGACCAGGCTGGTGCCGCGGTTATAGGTGGCAAAATAGCGGTCGACGCCGGAGAGGGCCTGCATTTCCTGCTCAGCGGTCTTGAGCGCGATGCGGGTGGCCTTCTCCTCGTCCCAGTAATCACCCAGCAGCGCGCTGACTTCGGCCTCGCGCTCGGGCGGGTAGACCACCAGGAACACATAATTAAAGGCACGCCAGCCAGCCTGCATCTCCTCGTAGCTGACCGGGAAGTCCGCATTGTAAAACGAATCCTGGGTGATGAAACGGCCCCGGGTGTCGTCATAACCGGTGACCACCTGGTAATGCCCCATCCAGGAGACCTTGCCGGTCAGGTCGCGCATGTAGGCGCCCCGCTCGAGCAGCATGGGGAAGCCGGCCGCCACCATTTTCTTCACCAGATCCGGCGTCCCACCCGCGCGCCAGATGGCCCGGTACATCGTGTTCTGGTTGACGTAATCGACCAGCTCGTAGGGCATCACGTTCAGGTCGCGCTCAAACGGCTTGACCATCTGGCCCAGCTCGTCGCGCGTGCCCTGCCAGCCCCAGTAATTCAGCGCCATAGCCATGTTGGCCGGGGCGCAGTAGTTGTACTTGCCGTGCTGGTCGACGTAGCGCACGCCGGTCAGCTTTACCGCGTTGGGGATAGGCGTGGGCGAAAGCGTGGGTGTGGGCGTGACGGTGGGCGGTTGGGTTGGGCCGGGCGTCCAGGTTGGGGTAATGGTGGGCGTGGCAGTCGGCGATGGTGTTAACGCCTGAAGGGTGGACTGCACAATCGCAGCCACCTGATCCTGATCCTGGGGCGTGAAAACAGCCTCTTCGGGCGGGAACAGGGCGTAACGCACCTGCAAACGCACCTGTTCCACGCGCCAATCCACCCGCGAGCGGACGGCTGGGATCAGATATGCGATTGCGCACAAGAGGATGAGGGGGATGAATACCAATAAAATGGCGTCCCGTACTTTCCGCATGGCAAAATTATATCATCTTTTGTCCGAAATGCACCGGGGAGTGGTTTTTGGGGGGCGGGGGACGGCTGTCAGCGGATATTTACCCAATCCAGAATGTATCAGTGTAGGGGTCAAGCATTCGGTCAGGCCAATGCCAGCGAAAAACGAGGCTCTCCGGATGCTTCACCCGGCCTTATCCAACAGACTCAGGCTGCAACGGACAGTGGTTCGGGTGAAGCATCCGGAGACGATCCATATATCTCCGCTGTGGTTATACCGGATGCTTCACCCCTACATATGATGGTTGAAACATACCCGTTCTCTCATCGGACCATGTTATCAATAATAAGACCTCCCCCCATCTTTCGTCTTCTGAAAAACGGGGGGAGGCAAGGAGGAGGGATTATGCGTCGCGGAATTCGCCTTCGACCACGTCGCCTTCGCTACCGCCTTCGGCGGGGCCGCTCGGGTGGCCGCCGTCGGGGCCGCCGTACTCGGTCTGGCCCTGGCCAGCCTGCTGCGCGCTTTGCAGCGCCGCATTGAGCACCTGCTCCATCTCCTGGGTCAGGCGGCGCAATTCGTTGAGGTCTTTGCGCTCCATCGCCTGGCGCATTTGTTGGATATGGCCTTCCACCTGCGCGCGAGCCTCAGGGGTGATGCTGGGTTGCTCGCGCAGCACCTTCTCGGCCTGATAGACCATGTTATCGGCCACGTTGACCGCCTCAGCCAGCTCGCGGCGGCGCGCGTCATCGGCGCTGTGCTGCTGGGCCTCGTTCACCAGGCGGTCGATCTCGCCCTTGTTCAGGTTGGTGCTGGCGGTGATGGTCACGCGCTGCTCCTTGCCGCTGGCGCGGTCACGCGCCGAGACGTTGAGGATGCCGTTGGCGTCGATGTCGAATGTGACCTCGACCTGGGGCATGCCGCGCGGGGCAGCCGGGATGCCGTCCAGCCGGAAGCGGCCCAGGCTCATATTGTCGGCGGCCATGGGGCGCTCGCCCTGCAGAACGTGGATATCCACCGCGGTCTGGTTATCTTCGGCGGTCGAGAAGACTTCCGTCTTCTTGGCCGGGATGGTGGTATTGCGTTCGATCAGCGGGGTCATCACGCCGCCCATCGTCTCGACGCCCAGCGAAAGCGGGGTGACATCGAGCAGCAGCACGTCTTTGACCTCACCGGCAAGCACGCCGCCCTGGATGGCGGCGCCAACAGCCACAACTTCATCCGGGTTGACGCTCTTGTTCGGCTCTTTGCCGATCATCTTGCGCACCATTTCCTGCACCATGGGCATGCGGGTCGAGCCGCCCACCAGGATCACTTCGTCGATGTCCTTGACGTCCATCCCGGCGTCTTTGAGCACGGCCTCGAACGGACCGCGCAGGCGCGCAGCCAGGTCTTCGGTCATCTGCTCAAATTTCGAGCGGCTGAGCTTGAGCAGCATGTGCTTGGGGCCGCTGGCATCTGCGGTGATGTACGGCAGGTTCAACTCAGTTTCCATTACGCTGGAAAGTTCAATCTTGGCCTTCTCGGCGCCTTCCCGCAGGCGCTGGAGCGCCTGGCGGTCCTGGCGCAGGTCAATGCCGTATTCTTTCTTGAACTCATCTGCGGCCCAGTTGACGATCTTCTCATCCCAGTCGTCGCCGCCCAGGTGGGTGTCGCCGTTGGTGGCTTTCACCTCAAATACGCCGTCGCCTACTTCCAGCAGGCTGACGTCAAAGGTGCCGCCGCCCAGGTCGAAGACCAGGATATTTTCGTTCGAGCGCTTGTCCAGGCCGTAGGCCAGGGCCGAAGCGGTGGGCTCGTTGATAATGCGCAGCACTTCCAGACCAGCGATCTTGCCGGCGTCTTTGGTGGCCTGGCGCTGGCTGTCGTTAAAGTATGCCGGGACGGTGATCACCGCCTGCGTAACCGGTTCGCCCAGGTACGCTTCGGCGTCGGCCTTGAGCTTACCCAGGATCATCGCGGAAATTTCCTGCGGGGTGTATTCACGCCCGTTAACCGGGATCTTCACCCGCGCGTCACCCGACGGTCCACTGGCCACGTGGAACGGGACCATCTTGCGCTCCTGTTCCACTTCGTCGTAGCGCCGCCCCATAAAGCGTTTGATCGAAAAGACAGTATTCTCAGGGTTTACCACAATCTGCCGCTTGGCGGGCTGCCCCACCAGGCGCTCGCCGTTCTTGTTAAACGCCACCACCGAGGGCAGCAGGCGCGAACCTTCCGCGGTGGGGATCACCACGGGGTCTCCGCCTTCCATCACAGCGACAACGCTGTTGGTCGTACCCAGATCAATGCCAATAATTTTTGCCATAGGTCGATTTCTCCTTATCATTGCCAAACATTCTGGATTAAGGATACGTCTTGAATCGTAGAAGACTGTTAACGGTATATATGCGTTAGATATACGCCTGCCCGCGGCACGCGCCGCTGACCGCAGCTTGCCCTAGATGCTATAATGGAGAAAAGTTCACCGACATTAAGGACGGCAACATGAACCGCCATATACGCATTCTTCTGGGCTTCCTTTGGCTGACCGGCCTCCTGCTGGGAGCCGTATTTCCCGCCCAGGCGCAAACCGAAAATTCCGGCACCATCTACCTGATGCAAGCCGAAGGCGCGCTCACCCCCGCCATGGCTGGGTACATCGAGCGCGGCTTGCAGGTGGCCGCCCGCGAAGGCGCGACGGCTGTGATTTTGCAGCTCAACACCCCCGGCGGCGGCGAAGACCTGATGAACGCCATCATCGAAGACCTGCGCGCCAGCAGTGTGCCGGTGATCGTGTACGTGGCGCCCAACGGCGCCATCGCCGGCAGCGCCGGCACGCTGATCACCCTGGCCGGCCACCTGGCCGCCATGGCGCCCGAGACCGCCATCGGCGCGGCCAGCCCAATCCAGGCCAGCGGCGAAGACATCCCGGAGACGCTCCAGTCGAAGATCAAGAATATCTTCAAGGCCACTGCCCGGTCGCTGGCGGAACGGCGCGGGCCGGAAGCGGTGAAACTGGCGGAAGACACGATCGAAAATGCCACAGCGGCCTCGGCCAGCGAAGCATTGGCAGTTGGGCTGATCGACTTCATCGCCGTGGACGTCAACGATGTGTTGCGCCAGGCCGATGGCATGACCGTGCTGGTCAACGGTCAGGAACAGGTGCTGGAAACCGCGTTCAAGGCGGTAGTCCCGCTGGATAGCACTGTGATCGAAGATGTGCTCAACCTGCTCACCAACCCCAACCTGGTGCTGATCCTGATGAACATCGGCGTCCTGGCGATCCTGTTCGAATTGTCCAGCCCGGGCGGATGGGTGGCCGGTTTTATCGGCGTGGTCTGCCTGGCGCTATCCAGCTACGGGTTGGGCATCCTGCCGGTCAACTGGTTTGGGGTCCTCTTCCTGATCGTGGCATTTGTGCTGTTCATCCTCGATCTCAAAGCGCCCACCCACGGGGCGCTGACCATCGCCGGGGCTGGTTCGTTTATCGCCGGAGCACTGATCCTGTTTAATTCGCCCAACGTGCCGCCCTTCCAGCGCGTGTCGGTTCCGCTGGTGATCGGGCTGGGCGTGTTCACCGCGCTGTTCTTCCTGGTCTTGCTCGGTTTTGCGCTGCGCGCGCTGCGCGTGCCCATTCGCGCCGGACGCGAAAGCATCGCCGGGAAGATCGGTTACGCCCGCTCGGAAATCAACCCGCGCGGCACGGTTCAGGTGGCAGGTGAGCAGTGGACCGCGGAACTAGAGGACACCGGCGAGCCGATCCCCGAGGGTGCGCGGGTGGAGGTAGTGGGGATGAAAGGCCTGCGCCTGAAAGTACGCCGTACGGACGCCCCGCTGGCCGATTAAGTGACACATCAAACCAAAAAACCTCCCCAGGTGGGGAGGTTTTTTTGGTTTGATATGAATTTACGCGCGCCAGAAACCGCGGCGCACGGCGCGCACATCGTTGGTGGTCACAAACGCCTGAGGGTCAGCCTCGAGGATGATCGTTTCCACGCTGTCGATGTTTTTGCGCATCACACTGCAGTGCAGCACGGTGACGGTGCCGTCTTTCCCGCGCGCGGGAATTTCCGTTACGCCGTAGCCTTCCCCACGCAACTGTTCGGCTACCGCAGCGCCGCGCATGGGGCTGATGATGGTCATGAGAATATGGCCAATCGCCAGCCGCTCCTCAATGAACATGCCGACCACGTTGCCGGTGGCAAAACCGGTGGCATAACCGATGACGTTCAAAAAATTATCCAGATTGGAAAGCACGGAGCTGATGGCGATGACAAAAATCAGCGCCTGGAAGAAACCGAGAACCCAGGTCAATGCTTTGCGACCACGCACCACAAACAGTACGCGGATGGTGTCGAGCGTCATATCGCCTACGCGCAGGAAGAAGATCAACAACGCGCCCAGAAAGGCCTCTGGTGTCAGGATGAACTGCATAAACTAGCCTGCCTTCTCAGAAACCTCGGAGGTTTCCCCTTCCGAATCTTGCGTTTTGGCGTCCAGCGCGGGCAGATACATGTGGCACATGTATTCTTTCAGCATGCGCTGCATGCTGAACTGCGGCGCCAGCGTGCGGATCGACTCTTTCATGCGCGCGATCCACTCGCCCGGCAGGCCGTCGGTGGTGCGGATGTTGTAGTACAGCGGCACGATCTCGTTTTCGAGGGTGCTGTACAGGCTTTCGGCGTCGGCCGCGTCCTGCTCGTTGGGGTCGTTGTACTCGCGTTCAGAGCCGATGGCCCAGCCGTTGCGCCCGTTGTAACCTTCGCGCCACCAGCCGTCCAGCACCGAAAAGTTGAGTACGCCGTTGAGCGCGGCCTTCTCGCCCGAAGTACCCGAAGCCTCGTTGGGGCGGCGCGGGGTGTTCATCCACACGTCCACGCCCTGCACCAGGTAGCGGGCCACGTTCATTTCATAATCTTCCAGGAACACCAGACGGCCGCCAGAGCGCGAATCTTTCACCGCGCGGTAGACCTGCTGGATGAGCATCTTGCCCGGCTCGTCGGCCGGGTGCGCCTTGCCGGAGAAGATGATCTGCACCGGCATATAGGGGTTGTTGATGATGCGCAGCAGGCGGTCGAAATCGCGCAGCAGCAGATTGGCGCGCTTGTAGGTGGCAAAGCGCCGCGCAAAACCAATGGTGAGCGAGTACGGGTCCATCAACGCCCCGCCGGCGATCACCTGCACCGGGTGCACGCGGCCGTTGACCCACTGCATCCGCGCGCGGTCGTTGGCGAACATGGCCAGCTTGCGCTTGAGGTGGCGGTGAACCGCCCACATTTCGCCATCCGGGATCTGGTCGATGGTGGCCCACATTTCTTCGTCATCGATGCGCTGCAGCCAATCCGGCCCCAGGTAGCGGTCAAACAGCACGCGCATGCGCCGCGCCAGCCAGCTACCGGTGTGGATGCCGTTGGTGATGTGCGTGATCGGCACTTCATCTTCGCGCAGCTCAGGCCACAGGAAGCTCCACATGCGGCGAGAAACCTGGCCGTGCAGCTCGGAAACGGCGTTGCGCTGCTCGGAGAGTTTGAGCGCCAGCACCGGCATGCTGAACATATCGCCCCAGTCCTGGTTCTGTCGCGCGAGATCGATGAACTGCTCGCGGTCCAGGCCAAGCTCCGGCCAGATATTGGAGAAGTACTTATCGATCAGCCACAGGGGGAACTGGTCGTTGCCGGCCGGTACCGGCGTATGCGTGGTGAAGACATCCGTCTGGCGCACGCGCTTTTTGGCTGCGTCCAAATCCATGCCGGCGGCCACGTATTCGCGCAGGCGTTCGACCACCAGGAAAGCCGAATGGCCTTCGTTCATATGCCAAACGACCGGCTGGAAGCCCAGCAGGCGCAGCGAGCGCACGCCGCCGATGCCCAGCAGAATTTCCTGCGAAATACGCGTGTCGGGGTCGCTGCTGTACAGGCGCGAGGTGAGCTGGCGGTCATTGGGCATGTTGCCGTCCACGTCGGTGTCCATCAAGATCAACGGCACGCGCCCAACCTGCACCTCCCACAGACGAGCCAGCACCTGCCGCCCAGGGAGTTGCACTTCGATGGTTAGCGGTTGGCCGTTTTCCTGTAGCAGCGGGATGACCGGCATGTCATCCAGGTTGAATTCCTGGTTGCGGATTTCCTGCCAGCCGTCTTCCGTAATGAGCTGCGAGAAATATCCCTGGCGGTAAATAAAGCCAACCGCCACCAGGGGTAAGCCCAGGTCGCTGGCTTCTTTCACGTGGTCGCCGGAGAGGATGCCGAGACCGCCGGCGTACACCGGCAGCGACTCGTGCAGCCCAAACTCGAACGAGAGGTATGCGATCTGCTGGTTCATCATGGCCGGGTGGGCGCGCTTGAACCAGGTGTCTTCGCTTTTCATGTACTGGTCGAACGCGCGCATCACGCGGTCATAGCTATCCATGTAGTAGCGGTCGTTGGTGACCGCGTTAAGGCGCGGGCGTTCAACCTGGCGCAAAAAAGAAACCGGGTTATGGGAAAGGCGATCCCACAACTGCCGGTCGATTAAGGAGAACAAACGCTGTGCTTCAGGATTCCATGACCACCAAAGATTGTAGGCCAATTCACCCAAACGGTTAATGCGCCGGGGAAGCACGAAGTGATTCGGCACGTTTCGATGATTTTCCATTGTTAATACCTTTCTCGAAAAATGGCCCGAGCAACATGTACTGTTTCACCAGGCCATCGTAAATAAGCATATTCTTGCCTAAATTGTAGCCAGAAAATTATAACACACTCCCCTGTTTCTCTTTGGTGTAGTGGGTTAACAAAATGCCAAGGTTGGTGAACAAAAACGCATTCCGGAAAAGCACTCCAGAATGCGTTACTGGTCAACTTAACACATCACAGCAACCATTAATCGATATTGGTAATCTTCCAGCGCCCGCCCTCTTTGATCAGAGAAAAAATGCGCGTAAGATCCTGCCCGCCGACGCGCATGGTGACGGTGATGGCCGCCATGGGCGGGTCGGGGTTGACGGCGGCAGAGTCGATCATCGAGCCTTCCAGGGAACCGTTAATGTTCAACATGCCTACTGCCCCGCCCGGCGGAAGCTGCTCCAGGCGTGAGGCGCTTAAGTACTGGTTCATCTGGTCCGGCGCTTCCTGGTAGGCGGTCAGGAAGATTTGCACGACCATTTCCGGCGAAGAAGGATAACCGGCTTCGCCCTGCTGCGAGGTGATCGAATCGATTTTCCAACCCTCGCCGGTCTTGACCAGCTCAAAGCGCGTGTTCAACGGCGCAGTGTAGAGCAGGCTGGCGTCCACGAAGGCGCGGCCGGCATCCGGCGCGAATGTGACGGCCGAGAGTTCAAAGGCCGGCACAGAACCCTGGAGGCCACCCAGGGTAGCCGGGCTGGTTCCCGCGCTCACCTGCTGCTGCAGGGTCGGGCTGAGGAAGGTTTGGGCGCTGGCATTGTTTGGATCACTCTGCAGCGCCGTGAGAAAACCTGTCACCGCTTCCCGCACCTGGTTCTCTTCCTCGTTCAAAGCCTGGATCTGCTCCTGGCTGGCGGGCGCGGCAGGTGTATTCCCGCTCGAGGCGGGCGACGATGGGCCAACCCCGGCCAGGGTCGACAAATTACAGGCCAACAGGGCCGGAATGATAACGAGCAGGGGCAGCAGTTTCCGGGTGATCTTCATGCAATACCTTTCGAGAAGTTAAGCGTAGCCAACGAAAAGAGGGGGCTATCCGTGAAACGGCAGCCCCCTCCGTTTTCGAACAACATCCTACGGGGCCGTAGCGTTCCAGAACCAGTTGTAGGCGTAGTAACCCATATTGCTATCCATGCGGATGGCAATACGCTGGCTGCCCTTTAAGGCATCTGGAATGGTGTAGGTGGCATTGAAAGCGCCGCCCGCGCCACTGTTGGTGGTGGCTACGATGATGCCGCCCAACCCAAGCGTGCCGTATGCGCCCATGCGCACCGTGAAGGTCTGATTGGGTGGGAAGTTGTTGGTCAGCACCGTGACGCTGCCGTCAGCAACCACAGACTGGATGCTGAAGGTGGGGATGCCGGTGTACCCGGTGCCCGGGATGCTGGTGGGCACAGCAGTGGGAACTGCGGTCGGATCACCAGGAGCCACGGTGGGAACCGCGGTAGGAACCACGCCACCGGTGGTGTTATTCCAGAACCAGTTGTAGGCGTAGTAACCCATATTGCTATCCATGCGGATGGCAATTCGCTGGCTGCCTTTCAACGCATCCGGGATGGTATACGTCGCCTGGAAAGCGCCGCCCGCGCCGCTGTTGGTGGTGGCCACAACGATCCCGCCAATGCCCAGCGTGCCGTATGCGCCCATGCGCACGGTGAAGGTCTGGTTGGGTGGGAAGTTGTTGGTCAGCACCGTGACGGTGGAATCGGCCACCACGGATTGGATGCTAAAGGTGGGGATGCCGGTATAACCGGTGCCCGGAATGGTGGTCGGCGGTTGCGTTACCACGCCGCCGGTGGTGTTATTCCAGAACCAGTTGTAGGCAAAGAACCCGCCGGGAGCATCCATGCGGATGGCGATCCGCTGCCGGCCCTTGAGTGCGTCTGGAATGGTATAGGTCGCCTGGAAGGCGCCGCCCGCACCAGAGTTGGTTGTGGCAACCACAATACCTCCAATGCCCGCGGTGCCATATTCACCCATGCGTACAGTGAAGATATGGTTGGCCGGGAAATTGTTGGTGAGGATTGTCACGCTATTATCCGCAACCACCGACTGGATGTTGAAGGTAGGGATGCCGGTGTAACCAGTTCCGGGAATGGTCGTCGGGCCAGGCCCGGTGGTGTTATTCCAGAACCAGTTATAGGCATAGTACCCCTGAGCGCTGTCCATGCGAATTGCGATTCGCTGGCTTCCCTTCAACGCTGCCGGGATGGCATAGGTTTCCTGGAACGAGCCTCCAGCCCCAGAGTTCGTCTGTGTTACAACAACGCCGCCGATCCCCAACGTACCGTAGGCTCCCATCCGCACCGTGAAAATCTGGTTCGGAGGGAAGTTAAAGGTCTGAATCGTGACCGTGCTGTCCGTTACGACTGTCACGATGCTGAATGTGGGGATGGTGCTTGCCTTCACTGACGGAGCAGGGGCCATAAACAGGCTCGCCACCAGAACGAGGACCACCAACCACTGCATTCCCCAGCGAATGGTAGTCCGCAGGGATGAACCCTGCGTGGATCGGATAAAAGAAAGACCTTGGCTCATCTTAACCTCCTGATAGCAACCCAGTAGATCATGATCATTATATAACATTAATTTGATATTAACCTATCCTATGTACAGACCATTCTACACAGGACATCATGATCGCTGCAGTGGGGGTGAAAGGCAGCGTGGCGCCGACCTTTTCACCGGTCTACTACTTAGACGCTTGCGGTCTATTTTTTGTTCCCGATTCTTCACAATTATGATCAGGTATTTTTGCATCGTCTTTTCCAGCGGTCACAATAGGTGCCAATGCAGCGGCAAACGAGGTTGGAATGCCGCTTGCGCGGCAGGCAGGTACTTCCGGCGGAGGTCTCCCCCGTGCCGGTATGCGCCTGGATACGCGATTCTTTGGCAGGCAAAGAATCGCCGTTCCAATCGTTCTGCAAGCATAGGTTTGGGTGAAACGATGCAACTATCATGCCCCCTGCGCTGATGAATACATTCTTAATAGTATTATGATTCCAGAAAAATAAATAGCCCACCAGCGAAGTTTGTTCGCCGGCGGGCTTTGCTTGCGCCATTATGGTCACGCTACAATAAACCGTCCACCAGAATGGAATGTACAATCTCTCGCGCCTGTACCAGTTGTTTGCGTTCCACTCCCGGGTAGGGGAATGCGGCATTCGCAATCAACGCCAAGGCCGTATTCAGATGTTCATCCAGGGTATGCCATTTCTCGAGTTGTTGCGCGTTGTTTTCTTTGCGTTGAAAGTTTGCCAGCATTTCCTGCATGGCGATAAGGTTTTGCGCAGCTTTGGCTGCTTCTCGCGAGCGCCGCAGCGGCGAAGCGCTCAATGCCCGCTCCAGGTGGTTTTGCGCCTCACGGCACTGTTTGGCCGCCCATAATTCATCTGGAGTTGAGCTGGCAACTTGCTCAATCTCGTACAAATCCAACCGGGTCGTGTTGATGGAAGTCACAGCCATTGAAAGTAAACAGCTCCTTTTGTACTGTTAAAGTTGGCCGCGGCGGATCTTTTGCCAGAGACGTGAAACGGACGCCTTTATCATAAAAGACGTCCGTAAAACCTTCCTTCTGGGTTGGAAAAGATCCTTAGCAGCAGTGGTATTACCGGTCAGGCAAGTAGACAAGAGGCTTTCCTTTAAGCCTCTTGTCTACCGAAAGGCTAATGCAGTATTTAAACCCCCACGAGCAATTTCCCCGCTGATACGCCCGCCAATCGCTGCACGCCTTTCTTACGAGTCGCGGCAAATTGATCAGACACCAACTCTATTCCTGTCTACCAGTAAAAAACGTCTGAGCAACATGCGCGGCCTGTAAGCCTTCTTAAGTATATGCACTCTGAAAAACAACAAAATGGGGAAAAACCTAAAGCGGGTAGGGATTTCCCTAATAGACGGCTGGCAAATTACAAATACGTCAATGACCGCGCTCTGGGTAAAAGCCGGTCGCACTATGTGGGCCACGTAAAACGATTGAACCAGTAGACGCACATGTAGGGGTTTCACCCGGGTACTGCCGAATGACCCACGCTGCAACTGGCAGAGGCTTGGGTAAAACCCCTACACAGGATTGTTGTTGAAATGATCAAACAAGAAAACCGCCCTGAAACCACAGGGCGGTTGCAACAAGCAGCGTACCAGATGAACACTTACAACTGGCCGGCGGTGCGGAACAGAACCGCGGCCAGCGTAATCATCGCATCCATATCGCTGCGGGCGGCTTGCGATTCGCCTTCGCCGGTAAACACCAGCCGGGTGGTCATGCCGTCGGCAGACGCATCGTCTTCGTGTTCCAATTCAAAGGATTGCAGGTCTTGCTGCCAGCCACTCAGGGTTTCAAACTGGTCAGCGTTGAGGCGTACCACCGCGGTGATACCTGGCGTATTGTTCTTGCATGAGATATTCCAGGCAAAGCCGGTCTCAAATACAATCACATCCTCGCACAGGCCCGCGACACCACCCGAGCGATGATAGCGAACCACCTGCCCTGCGTCAGTATCGTGTTTACCTGCGGCGATTTCTTTATTCAGATTGTTGCCCCACAGCACCAGCGCCCGTTGTTCAGCTTCGGATGGCATGCGGCCACCCTGCCCTTCAACCGTGACGGACCCGGCTGGGCTTTTGACTTCGAAACCGGAATAGGCTTGCAGCATGACTTCCAACTCCTGCACGCGCTGAGGAACCGGCCAGGCAGCGGATTCGAATGGGCCGCCGCACGGTCCGGTCTGAAGACTGGTCAGGCTGGCCTGAATTTCACGGCACAACTGGCCGCCAGTCTCGAAGGTAAACACCACACCGGTTAGCGCGCCGGCCTGCGGAATGAGAAGATCCGTGCCGTCCTGCATGCGCGCGGCAGTACCAGTCAGGTTGGTGTGGATGGTGTAAACCTTGCCACTGGCCAGGAATTCGATCAGGTACCCGGGCGTGATCACCTGGGCGCAACTCTCGTCCGGCCGGCCAAAACCGAGGCAGGAATCCGACCAGTCCTGCTGTTCAAACTTTTGCAGTTTCAAGCTGTCGACCGCAACGCCGAGTTTCGCGGCCAGCGCTACAGCCACGGCCTGCACAACCTGCTCCTGCCCGCCGGTGGACTGCACCGGGACTTCCTCACCCTGGCGCAGCACGCTGCCATCGTCGTTGGTATGGAAGGTATAGCCAGTATCGCCGTGCACCAGGACAACCCGGAATCCAGGCGTGATGACCTGGAGGCACGACTCGGCCGGGCCACCCAATCCGAGGCAGCTATCGTTCCACTGCACCTGTTCGATCCTGGCGATGATGATTTCTTCCACGCCGACACCTAACTGCGTGGCCAGCGCTTTTTGCGCAGCCAGCGCGGCCGCCGGCGGCAGAAGGGGCGCATCGAAGGGCGTGGGCGCGACCACAATTTCAGTTGGTATGGCCGGAATGGCCGTTCCCTGCGGGGTCTCGACCACAGCGGGGGCGCCGCCGGTACAGGCGGCCAGCAAAGCGGCCCCAAGCAGCAGGGGCGCGAGTAAACGGGTTAACTTCATCTCAAATCTCCTCTTTCTTCCTTGTTTCCTATCCTCAAGACGGTCTGAGGCAGGAAAAGTTCCCCTGATTATACCCAATCAGGTCTGGCATGCCAGCGTGGAACAACTGGCGCATGAGAAGAGGAGCAGGCGGCGCGGATCGAATCAGGCGCTGACAGGGCGCTCGGGGAGCTTGGGGAAGAATGCGACCAGCAGCAGCGTGGCCAGCGGGCCTAGCAGGAGCGAAATCAGAAACCAGTTCAAGCCGCGGCGGTTTTTGCCCTGCGCAATCCCGGCGTTGATCAACGTCAGCGCGCCCCAGCCGGCGGCGTAGGGCGTGCTGGTACGGACGTTGACCCCGCCCGGATCATCGTCCTGCGCCAGGGCAGGCGCGGCCAGCATGGCAGCCAACAACAGACTCAAAACCAGTGCAGCAAGCATCTTATTCATGGCGTACGTCTCCTTCATGGTGAAAGACGGTTCGACCAGATGTTACTTTAACACCCATACCTGCATGCCATCGTCATATTTCAATAAACGGTGCGGCGATCCTGCCTCGTACCAGGCTGTCTGCCGCTCGCCGATCTTCACCCGCCAGGCGACAAAATTTCCCGCCGGGATCATGATGGATTCGCCGCCCTCCACCACAACCAGCCGGTTTTGCTGCACGGGCGCGGGCGCATCCTGGCCTTCGGGGATGTAGGCCGGCACGATCACCTTGATCAGGCGCGCGTAGCCCACCTGGAACGGCAGGCCGCTGAGACGCCAGGGCAATTCATCTTCCAGCAAGGCGCCGGTTTCCAGTACGGCGCTGGCAAGCGGCGCGCCGTCGCGCTGCAACACCACTTCCAGGCCGCCTGCGCCCGCGGTGGATTCAAGCTGATCGTCCACGGCGGCTTGCATTCGCCAGGCCAACTGGCGCTGCTCGGGACGGCCTGCCGCCCAGCGCGACGTGAACGAGCGCGAAAACGCGCCGGAAATCCAGCGGCTGGCGCCGATGGCTACATCATAGTCTTGAATTTGCCAGCTACAGGCTAGCTCCTGCGCCGCGGCGTCCGAAATCGAGCATTGCGCCGCGCCAACCACGTCCCCGCCGCGATGGCTGAGATCGTAGGACCAAGCTCCCGGGCTGGCAGGCGCGTCCACTATCACCGGCTGGCTGCCTGCCAGGAGCTGGGGCGCGGTGGCATACACCACCTCGCTGGCCGCCATGATCCCATACAGGATCAGCCCGGCCACCACCGGCCAAAAAGTCACCAGCCAGGCGCGCGGGTGTCGCAAAGAGGCGAGCGTCTCGTGCGCGCCGCCGGCGGGAGCGGAAGTCCAGCGTCGCAGCGCGTAGATGCCCAGCGCCAAAAATACCACCCCGGCCACGATGCTGGCTGCCGAGGGGAACCCGAGGACCAGATCCGGGCTGAGGCCGTTGAGAATCATCAGCGCCGCGCCAAAGGCATTATTGGCCATGTGCACCAGCATCGACGCCAGCAGGCTGTTGGTGCGCATTGCCACCCAACCCAGCAGGAACGCCACCGGAATAAGGCCGGGCAGCCCCTGAAGGCGCATGTGGAAGAAGGCAAACAGGGCGCTGCTGAGCACCACCGCCAGCGTCGCTCCGTAAGGCTGATAAGAGCGCATCAACACGCCGCGGAAGAGGATTTCTTCGCAGATGGGGGCGGCGATCACCAGAGCCGCTACGATCCGCAGCGCGTCCACCACCGTCCTGGGGTAAGCATCCGGTGAAAGCAGCAACTCGTAACCGCTCAGGTCGATGGCGATGCCTTCCAGCAAGATGCTCACCTGCCAGACGGCCGCGCCCAGCACCAGGCATAACAAGGCGATTTTCCACCCGGTCCATCGCAGCGGCAGCAAACCACCCAATTTCTGCCCGGTCAGGCGCAGGTAGAGCAGCGCGGGAAGCAAAATGCACACCAGTTCGGTGGCGATCAGGCCCAGGCTGAACGAAAGACTTTGGAAAAAGCTGCCCAGCGTGACCACCAGGAGCATGCTGGCCAGATACAACAGACCTGTGTTGCGTAGTGTTTTGGATGCATTCATGGGATTGCGGTAGCGTATGGAGATTTTTGAAAATAAGTGGCGCACCAACCGGTGCGCCACTAAGTGTACCGCGATATTACCAGGATTGCTAGCTTGCCACCCGGACTGCAACCGGGATGGGCATTTTCACTTTCGCCATATCTTGGGTCACATCCCACAGGCAGCGGGCGCTTTCCAGATTGTAGGACGCGGGCGAGGACGGCACTGCGCGCTGGTTGGAGAAATATTTTCCGCTTACGCCTTCCACCTCGGGCGAGGATGCCAGGTATATGGTGGTTTGCGCACCTTTCTCGGGCGTCATCGCCGCCAGATGCGACAGCCGGAAGATGGGGTCGAAAAAGCCGCCATTGCTGCGCCCGAAGTTTGTGGCCACAAAACCGGGGTGGAGCGCATTGGCGGTCACGCCGCTGCCTTCCAGCTTCCGCGCCAGCTCATAGGTGAAGAGGACGTTAGCCAGCTTCGAGTGGCTGTATACCGTCCAGCCGAAGTAGCGGCGGTTGAATTGCAAATCGTCGAAACGCATGCCGGTCATCGCGTGTGCCATGGACGAGACATTGACGATGCGCGCCGGAGCGCTGGACAGGAGCAGATCGAGCAGCAGCGCGGTCAGGCGAAAATAGCTCAGATGGTTGAGCGCCCAGGTCATCTCGAACCCTTCCGCGCTGGTGTTGCGGTTCATAAACAGCGCGCCGGCGTTGTTGACCAGCACATCCAGCCGGTCGTTCTCGCGGCGGAAGGCCGAGGCAAGCTGCTCGACCCCGGCCAGGTTGGAGAGATCGCTGGTATAGCCGATCACGTTTGGGTTTTGACTCTTCTCCTGAATTTCAGCCACGGCGCTGGCGACACGTTCCGGGCTGCGCCCGCTGATTCGCACGCGCGCGCCCATTCTGGCCAACGCCAGCGCGGCCTCTTTGCCGATGCCACGCGTAGCGCCGCTGATAAGAACCGTTTTGCCCTGCATATGATTGTTTTCCATATAAGGTTTCCCTTTTTCATTCGTTTTGTTATGATCTGGATTATACCAGGTAAATATATTCTTTGTAAAATGTTTGCATCATGTTTTAGCGAAGAGACTAGAACCAAAATGACGCATTGCGCAACGAAATTAGAATTTTTGCGTAGATAAATATGAGTGTAACCGCAACAGGCAATCATACTAGATAAGAGGAGAAAAATGAACCCAACCCAATCCACTGTTGTTGAAACCCGCCAGAACCCCGGCTGCCTGCTCCAGATTCTGTGGTTCGCTTTTATCGGTATCTGGCTTGGCCAGGCCTGGGTCGCTGTCGCGTGGGTATTGATGGTCACGATTGTCGGCATTCCGCTGGGCGTTTGGATGCTCAACCGTGTACCAAAAGTGATGGCGCTGCGTGAATCGCCGCAACTGGTGCGCGTGAGCACCGACGCCTCCGGTCGAGTCATCAGCCGGGACGTGCAGCCCAATCAAGTGAACATCATCGTGCGCGCGCTGTACTTTGTGCTGATCGGTTGGTGGTTGAGCGCCCTGTGGCTCGAAGCAGCCTACCTGTTATGCCTGAGCATCATCGGCCTGCCGCTCGGTTTCTGGATGTTCGACCGCGTGCCGGCCGTGCTATCGCTGCAGCAGTAACCAGTTTTAAATGTTTGTGCGGAAAAAGTGAGACGTGTTTTACGATCTGGGCTAAAAGATCGAACCGCAAAGAACGCCAAGTACGCGAAGAAATATAGGTTGGGTTGCTTGCAAAGCACCGAACCTATATTTTCCTTCGCGCTCTTAGCGTTCTTCGCGGTTCGTTTTGTGTCAATTATCAACAAAGAGCCCGGTTGATAAAACCCAGGCTCTTGGCTGTTTGCTATAAATCGATTGGCGATTAGCGCAGCAGGCCGTTCTGGCGCAGAAATTCAGTCGCCACCTGCTCGTAATTTTGGTTTTCGCCGTCCACCTTCCAGTTTAATTCGCTCATGGCTTCGGTGGTGAGCTTGGCCGAAAGCTCATTCAACACATCGTCGAGCTGCGGGTAGCGGTCGAGCACTTCCTGCCAAATCACCGGCGTGATGTGGTTCTCGCCCCACAAGCCGCGGTCATCCTCGAGCAGGATCAGATTGCCGCTGCGGATCTGACCGTCGGTGCTGTTCGCCGCCACCACATCGGCCTCGCCATTCTGTAGAGCCTGGAACAGGTTGCCCGGGTCGTAAGCATTCATTGACTGAAAATCGATGTTGCCGTAGGTCGACACCAAGCCGGGCAGGCCGTCTGGCCGCTGCTGAAAGTTGTTCTCCGCTGCGAAGCGCAGGTTGGGTGCGGCCCGTACCAGATCTGACAGGGTACGCAGGTTGTACTTGTTGGCCGCCTCAGCCGTCACCGCGATGGCGGTGGTGCTGTTGAGTGGGGCCGGTTCCAGCCAGGTGATCTTCCAGCGGCGCTCGTAGTACTTGCGTACTTTTTCGCGGACCAATCCGGGGTCCTTCTCGCCGTCTTTCATTTCCATAATCGAAAGATAAGACGTGCCGGTATATTCGGGGTACAGGTCGATTTCGCGGTTAACCAGCGCGTTGTGCGCTCCCTGGGTGCCCGCCAGGTCAAATTTGCGCTCCACGGCAATGCCGTTATCGGCCAGCACCTGGGCGTACATCTCGGCCACCAGTTTATTCTCGGTCAGGTTTTTGGAACCCACGCGCACCGCCCCGCCGGTGTTGGGGATGCCATCGCCGCAGGCAGCCAGCACGGATACCAGGATCAGCAAGGATAATAAACGCAGTATCTTCATTGAAACCTCCAAACAGTAATTGTGACCACCAACAAAAGCCGGCCGTTTCCAGATCGTGGCTGCAACACACGCTAATAGAGCCCGGCAGGCTGGAAACCGCCCGCGGGGCTGGCAATGTTATCGCCGATCAACCAATCCGAAATTCAATTTCAGGCCGGAACTCCCCTTGATACAGGTGGCGGCGATCGATGCCACCCTGTACGAACTACGGACCTTTGCATTTCATCCCCATCATGCAACATAGGACTGTATTTATGATAAACCATAGAACCGTCGTTGGTGAAGTGCCCATATAGGGGCTTTCCCCCACCCCGGCGATAGGGAATTCCCGCTTTTGAAACAAGATTGATAGCATAAAGCACAGCGGCAGGAAGCAGATTGGCTTCCTGCCGCTGTGCTTTATACTATCGCGATTCGCGCGGCCGGCTAGGAGATGGCCACAAAATTCTTGCCAGGGGCGCCGCAGACCGGGCAGCGTTCGGGCGCGGTGCGGGCGTGCAGGTAGCCGCACACCGGGCAAACATAATAACCGTAAGTCTCCATCTCGCCTTCCAGCAGATCGAGGGCTTCTTTGTACAGCCCCGCGTGGATCTTTTCCACCTCGTTGGCAAAGTTAAAGGTGCGGTAAGCCTTTTTGTTGCCCTCAGCATTGGCCTGGTCCATCATTGGGGGATACATCTGTTCAAATTCGTAGGTCTCGCCGCCGAAAGCTTCCTTGAGGTTCTCGGCGGTGGTGCCGATGCCCTCCATGGCCGCCAGGTGGTTCAGCGCATGGATGGCTTCGCCATGCGCCGCGGCGCGGAACAGGCGCGCGATCTGGGGGTAGCCTTCCTGCTCGGCTTTTTTTGCAAACGCAAGATACTTGTGGTTCGCCT